>NZ_JBGIYY010000019.1:0-85217 GCF_041380235.1 Glaciecola sp. SC05 | reverse complement strand
CAAGCGACATCAGTGGTATTGCAAAAACCTTCTACACCGATTTACAGTCGCAAGCGACCACAGCAAATATACAAGAGCTCAAAACACGATGGACAAGGTGGCTTGAACATTGGAAAGCCACCATTAAAACCGACCCAAAGGCCTCGTTAATGTCTGTTGATGAGCTGAGTAAACACATGAAAAGCGTCAATCCAAAGTACACACTAAGAGAATGGCTTGTGGCGCCCGCCTATCAACAAGCCGGCCAAGGCGACTATGCCTTGGTTCGAGAATTACAGGAGGTGATGACCCGGCCCTACGACGAACAATCGAAAGAGGTTGAGGCAAAATACTATGCACTAACACCGCTTGATGTATTTGGCGTGGGTGGCCTTTCGCACTATAGCTGCTCATCTTAACGATAGCGTAAATATTCATAGGTACTGCGAACATCCCACAGCGAAATACTCGCTAAGTGGGAATAAAGTCTTCGATTTTACTTAAACCGTCTGACTATTAGAGTTTAAATTTCGATATAGTATGTGTCATACCTTCACTACTCGATTTCAATTCGCGGCTAGTGTCGGTAAGCTCATTAGTGGTTAACAGAGCCTCAGAGGACATTGATGACAATTCGTTTACGCGGAAGTTTACCTCATTGGCAGCTTCTGCTTGCTGTTCAGTTGAGGCAGCAATTTGCGATGTAATGTCCTTTAACTTTTCCATTAATGCATCCACTGAAGACAATGAGTCGCCAGCTAAACCTGCTTGGTCACTGGTCTTTGCAAAGGCTTCTTGACTACTTTTCACTGCACCAACAGCTTCAACCGCGCGAGATTGCAAGCGTTCAATCATACGTTGAATTTCTTCTGTACTTTGCGCTGTTCTGCTAGCAAGCGTTCTTACTTCATCGGCAACTACTGCAAAGCCTCTGCCTTGTTCACCTGCTCGTGCCGCCTCAATAGCCGCGTTGAGGGCGAGTAGGTTAGTTTGTTCAGCAATACCGCGTATCACATCCAATACAGCGCCAATGTCTTCGCTGTCTTTAGCTAAATTGGTAATAACATTGCTAATGTTTTCAATGTTTGACGCCAGTTTACTTATTTCTGTAATTGTAGCGTCAACCAACTGTTTGCCGCCAATGGCATTTTCTTGGGCTTCAAGGGTAGCTTTTTCTACATTGCTAGCACTTACACTGACTTCCTTGATGTTGGTAGTCATTTGCTCCATTGCAACCGCAACTGAAGAAGCACTATCGCTTTGAGATTGTGTTCTAGAATAAGAACGGCCACTAGCGATGGCGACTTTTTCGGCATTTTCAAACACGGCCTTTGAGGAGCTCTCTACCTCTATTAAAAGCTCACGCATTTTTGAAGTAAACACATTAAAATGGGACGACAGCCGAGAGATTTCATCATTTCCGCTATCATCAAGATGCTTAGTTAAATCCCCTTCACCTGAGCCTATATCTTCCATTCTATCTGACGCTGACTGAATAGGCCTATTGATACTTAGGGTAATAATATAGCCCACAAAAGCAATGATAAGAGTAACCACAACGGTTTCTACCATTAGTTGTATGAACATCGTTCGGTAGCTGGCGTCTACCGAAGTGATGTACAGGCCTGAGCCAATTATCCAACCCCATTCAGAAAATTCTTTGAAATAAGAAATTTTTTCGTCAATTTCTGTTGAATCCGGTAGTGTCCACCAATAGCTAATAAAACCTTGTTTCTCTATAGGCGCTCGTTGGCCTATTTCTGTAAAAAAGGCAAAACCGTTTTTATCTGTATTGTTTGTTAAATCTTTACCATTGAGCCCAGCATTCATGGGATGAATAATCATTCTAGGAAAACTGTCTTGAACCCAGTAATAATTGCCGTCCTCGTATCGCAAATCATTTAATAATTGCAGCGCCTGTTTTTTCGCTTCTTCTTCGCTCAACTCACCAGCTTGCGCTCTATCATAATAAGATTTAACAGAACTGTGTGCTGTTTCCACGACAGACTGTGTTTCTCGTTTTTTCGTTTCAACCAATTTGTCGCGATAGCTACTCAAAGTACTGAGCGATATTGCCATCAATGCTATGAATATCAGGCCAACCATTAAATTTAGTCTTTGCTTAATTGAAAATTTTCTAAACCACATATTCATTTACCTCGGATCACAACGATGCTTGGGCTTTCACTTTGAAAAAATCATTAAATTGATATCGACATTCAAACTGGTAGCTTGACTACATTTTCATTAAAATTTTTCAGACATTCGTTAGCCCTTCAGTGTTTTGCTATTCAGCCGACAAACGTTGTAGGTAACAATCTTTATTACAACGGTGCTCCGCTATGAAGCTAATACTCACAATTTCTTTGCTCATTTATGTATTTTGGGTTCCTGCAACCAATGCCGCTAATGGGGCTAAGCACTATCCAGGCATTTTTGTTGGTTCCACAAAATTTGATGGAGAAACCAATTTTACCTTAGGCTTAGAGTATGAATATCGTGTATCTAATAAATGGGGAATCGGCGGTGCACTTGAACGGATCAATGAAGGACATGAAGGTGACGGGGTAAGCATTTGGACCGTTATGGGATTTTATCATCCTGTTGAGCATATAAAATTAGGATTTGGTCCCGGTCAAGAGCGTATTGGAGGCGACTATGGAAAAAACAAAGACCTCTTGCGTTTTGCCATAGCCTATGAATATCCAGTCAATGATGCATTTGAAATAGCGCCGACGATTGATATTGATTTGATTGATGGTGATATTGCGTTTGTCGCTGGAGTGGCATTTATTCTTATGTTTTAAAACTGCAGAATTAAGCAGCCCTATATTCCGAGTGCTCTGGTCATCTTCTCATTACTCTCTTTGTGCACAATCACATTGTCTTCAATGCGCATACCTCCATAGGGGCGCACTGCTCGGTAGGCGGTTTCACTCTCGACTATGGCCTTTTGGCTTTATGAGTGCATCTGATCGGCATTAACAATCGTGGGCAGCCAGCGAGCATTACTTCTCATTTTTTAATCAAGCAGTAGCTACCAAGCTAGGCGCAAGTCGCATAGATATTGGACTATATGAAGGGGTTAAAGTGCTGATGACGCCAGCGGCGAGACTGCATGGGTTTGAGGAGCAGAGCATTGAAACCTGGCCATCCATAAAGAAACAAATGTACAACTATATGCGTAATTCAAAGGTGTATTTGATGGAAGTAAGTAAAAACTAGAACCTTAACAGCATGAGGTTTATAGTGCTCTAAGGCCTAAATTTTGCGAATTGCGAAGATGGAGAAACCTGATGAACGTAAAAACGCCTTGGTGGTTATGGTTAGTGGCGGTTTTACTGCTTTGGTATAGTGTAGCCATGCAAAAGCGCGGCATATTGCGCTAGGTGCAAATTAACAGTCGAAGCCCAACTAAGTACCTTGCTGCAAATCGTCCTGTGAGCGCAGCGGTGTTAATTATAGGGGTTGACCGCGATAGGTTGATTTCATTGAGTCATTCACGGCGCATGCTTTAAAAGCTTGGAAAAGACAAGGCTGACATGTTCATTATTGAAAAAACGGGGCGCAACGATATTTCTGGTTTTGCAGATTTCGATAGCGTTATCGTTGATTTTTTTGAAGGCCTTTAAGTCTGAGCATAAGACAAAGTAAGCCGATGCAAAACAGTTGGTTTCGCACCGGCCTTTTGCCACGTAGCGCTATCAGTCACTTTATCAGCATATTTGCTTATAACAACAGTGAGCTAGTCATCTGTTATTTGCCCAAGAGACGCATGCACAATACCGCCATCTAAGGTAATAGTGTCGCCTACCACGTAATCGCCGGCTCGGCTGGCAAGATAAATGGCGGTACCCGCTAAATCTTCTTCAGTTCCTATGCGACCTAAAGGAATATGTTTGCCGACCGAGGCGCTGTTGTCTCTTGCTTGCGTATTCATATCTGACGCAAAGGCCCCTGGCGCGATTGAAGTTACCACAATATTATCGCGCACCAGCCTGGCAGCTAGGCGTTTAGTGAGATAAATTAAGCCCGACTTAGATGCATGATAGCTATAGGTCTCCCACGGATTTAAGCGCTGCCCGTCAATAGACGTAATATTGATTACTTTTGCGAGCACGCCATTTTTACCGCCGGCTTTTAGCAAGGGATAGAGTGCTTGAGTGAGAAAAAACGGCGACTTCAGATTTAAGTCCATGACTTTATCCCAACCTGCTTCAGGAAAGTCCTCAAAAGAGGCGCCCCATGCTGCGCCGGCATTATTCACCAAAATATCGAGTTTTTGTTCTTTCTCAGCTAGCGCTTCTGCTAAGGCACGCGCCCCCTCTACAGAAGATATATCCTGTGGCAGGGAGTGGCACTTTGGTCCGAGTTCTTCTGCGGTTGCATCACAGTCTGTTGCTTTACGAGAGTTGATGTAAACCGTCGCTCCTTGGGCTATATAGGCTTTAGCAATAGTTTTGCCAAGGTTGCGTGAACCACCAGTTACTAATGCAATGCGGCCTTCAAGGGAAAAGAGTGTTGAAATATTCAAGTTGAGTTCTCCTGGTTAATAAGAGTAAGTTGTATAGGATGTTTAGCTTAAACATCGCGTGGGATTGATTCACAAATGAAGACTAAATCAATCGCTTACTTGGCGATAGCTTTTAAGTTTATTAACCGCCGGTTTTGCAGCTTTTCGCATACGGTTTAATATTTTTAGCTTGCTAAATTCATAAAACCTGACGCTTCGCATGAGCTTGCCGAATCCGTCGAGGCGCTGATTAATCATCCATTTTTTTAACCGAGGCTCTTTAGACCAAAAAAACTGATTCATCATATTGCGATAAGTTAGCTCAACCCAATCATCTACTGTATTGGGTAGTGGAACTACTTTACTTAACTGATTCTTTTTCTCGTTATTGTCATAGCTTATTTCAAGGTAAGCAATAAATGCAGCACTGAAGGTGGGTTGATATGCTCTTACGGTTTGCAGAGTAATAAGGTCATCTTCGAATACAGGGCGAATGTCTAAGTTAGTAATTGCGCTTGCTGTGCAGTCTATATACAAAGTATCTTTAGCTGGAACCTGCGTGCCTAACTCACAGGTAATTTGGTCTCTAGCGATATGGCTGACTCGACCTTTTCGAACCACGTTTTTTATGGTTTGCAGTAGGGCAAGTTCAGCTCTTGATACTGTCGCTCCGTGGAACATTTCTGGCTCAACGTTCTTGTCTATGCGCATCATCACGCCTGATTTTTCTAGGCGATCAAACATATCTCTAACAGACGTAGATTCAGCGATGGATTCCAATTGACAAGCTTGGGCATGGGCGAATGTGCTAAAAAAAGCTTTGCTTGGTTGAATATTGCCGCGATCGATTAGCCATCCATCTCTGGGCATGTACCAAGTTATATTTTGTGCTTGCACTTGGTTTTGCAATAACCATAGGCAGGTATCTATGGCGGTTTTCCCGCCTCCTAACACCGTAAACGTTTGATAGCCGTGTTCGGCTTTGCTCAAGAGTTGGGGCAGAGTATTTGGTGGAACGAGCTGCAATCCAGTTTCCATTGTAAATTTGGGTTGGTGGGTAGAAGGAATAGCCGTTTTATAGTAAGTCGAGTCGACCATTTTTTTATGATACTCAACAGTAAACTCAACACCGCTAATTAAGTGTTTGACCCGTCCATTGCCCAAATATTCGCACATAGGAAAATAACGCACCCGTCCGCTAGGCAAAATGGTATCACGCATGACGTTATCAAAATAAGCCTGTACCTCTGAGCCAGAAGCAAGCTCGTTTAAACCTTTATTCAGTCCTCCTTGGTCGATTTGACCTTTGCTCAACTCTTTAGAATTAACGCCATAAAACGATGACGGCTGATGCAAGGTTACAAAGGAATACACATCGTTCCAATGCCCACCGGGCTTGTGTCGATTGTCGATTAAAATCACCGTTGCATCAGATTCAGCCAACAGAGTATCGACGAACGCCATACCGCTGGCACCTGCGCCCACCACTAAATAGTCCGCGCTGCAGTCTTGATATTCTATTGCTTGCATATCGTTTCCTTGTTGCTGAAATGTATCGTTTTTATTTGTGGTCAGTATCCTTAGGTATTGTTACTTAGTAAACCATTTTCAGCAGATAGCCCTAATTGGTATCGTGGCAATACAATGTGCCACCCTCTTTTTGAAGAGCAGGTGCTTAACGAGGCCCTAGAGTCTATGCAAGCGTCCACTCTATGGGTAGGGCATACAACGGGCAGCACGGTTAGGCAGCGCTTTGATAACAAGCTCATCATGATTGACACCGGTATGCTAAAAGAGGCGTACGGCGGTCATCCTATTTATGCGCATATTTTTGAGGCGCGCACTGCGCAAACTGAGTCGGTGCCATGGCGATTTATTAATGCAACAACGTCAGATGAAGTGCAAGCAGCTTCAGTGCCGATAAGACGCAGCATCAATCCTCACGAATGATTTGATTTCATCCAATCAAATGCAAGAAAAGGGCATTCGCTACGATGGCTTTTGTAACTATCAGCGCCAGCGCCAAATGATGGATTTATTTGATTATTTGGTGAGTAACCAAGACCGCCACTTAGGTAACATTACCTTTACGCAAAGCGAGTGGCTTCGCACTAGAGAAATCAGTGCCATTCTAAAGCGGCGAGATTTACTGCTAAGTGGAGAAGCCTAGTCTTCATAGATACTGTATAAATACGTCTAGTCAAGCATTACAGTACTTATGTCTAAGGCTCAGATCATGCAGTTGAATGAGCTGAATGATGAGAGTCATTCTAAAAACAGAACAATAAATATGTAACTAATCGATAAACCTGATTAGGTGCATCGTTTCTTTTCAATTTAAATTCAACAAAAACATCTATATCTTATACATCAACGTAAACAAACACGTTAATTCTAACAAACCTAACCAAAAGAGGAATATTGAACATGTCAATTATAAACCAGATGATCCCTGACTTTTCTGTAGAAGCGTTTCATAACGGTGAATTTAAAACGATCACTAGCGAAGACGTAAAAGGAAAATGGTCAATCTTCTTGTTTTATCCTGCTGATTTCACTTTTGTATGCCCTACAGAACTTGAAGATATGGCTAAAATCCATGACGAACTGCTCGGTCTTGGTGTAGAAGTTTATTCTGTGTCTACAGACTCTCACTTTGTACATAAGGCTTGGCATGATGCTTCTGACGCAATTGGAAAAGTAACTTACCCGATGCTTGCCGACCCAACGTTTAAGTTAGCACGCGGTTTTGACGTGATGATTGAAGAAGCTGGTCAAGCGTTGCGCGGTACTTTCTTAGCAAACCCAGAAGGTATTGTGAAAGTTGCTGAAGTACATGACTTAGGTATTGGTCGTAGCGCAAAAGACATGCTTCGTAAAGTGAAAGCTGCTCAGTATGTAGCAAATAACGACGGCGAAGTGTGCCCAGCAGCATGGGAAGAAGGTCAAGCGACATTGACACCAAGTCTTGACCTAGTAGGTAAAATCTAAGTATTACTTAGACCTGATGTCCGACTCGCAGAATAGTCTGCGAGTCACATTGGGAATAAACGATTGTGGTCTATTTTGAGTCCACAACCTTTTATTCCCACCCATTTGAATTTATGAGACTGCTCAATGCACACTCAGGGGTAATGCTACCCTAAATACCAGCGTATATGAGTGCTATGAGCGAGCAACAATAGGAGTAACATATGTTAACCCAAGATATATTAAATGCCCTTAAAGGTTATTTTAAAGATTTAAGCAACGATGTGACCTTAGTGCTACAAACCGGTCAGCATTCGAAGCGTGATGAGCTAAAAAACATGCTTTCGCAAATCTCTGATTTGTCTGACAAAATCGAACTGGTTGAGCGAGATACGCAGAGCAAATTACGTTCACCTGTCACTTTCGCGATAGAAGCGAAGGGCAAATTCACCGGTATACAATTTTCAGGTGTGCCAGGCGGACACGAATTTAACTCGTTCATACTCGCTATTCTGCAGGCCGGTGGTAGCAAGCTGAAACTCGATGAGAGTATTCAGAGCATGGTTAAGAAAGTAAAGAAAAAACTCGATTTTCAGGTTTACATCAGCCTTAGCTGTCATGCATGTCCAGATGTTGTCCAAGCTATGAATCAGTTTGCACTGCTTAACGATAACATTGGCGCTGAAATGATCGACGGTGCGGTTTATCCCGACTTGGTTGAGCAAAACAAAATCCAAGGCGTGCCAACAGTATTCTTAAACGGTGAGGTGTTTGCTAGCGGTAAAGTCGAGATCGCCGGCATCCTTGAAAAGTTAGGTAAAGTGGCACCAGAAATACTAGAAGCGAGTAACGACGAGCCGAGCTTACCCATGCAGGATGTCACCGTTATAGGCGGCGGTCCAGCAGGTGTTGCCGCTGCCATTTATGCAGCGCGCAAGGGGCTCAAGGTAACTGTCATTGCCGATCGCTTTGGTGGTCAGGTGAAAGACACCATGGGAATTGAAAACTTGATTTCAGTGCCGTCCACGACCGGTCCGCAGTTAACGGGCTCACTAATGAAGCACCTTAACGAATATGAGGTCACGTTAAAAGAGCATATTCGTGTTGAAAAAATTGAGAAGGGCGATATCAAGACTCTGCATTTGAGCTCGGGTGAAACTTTGCAAACTCGCACGCTCATCGTTGCAACCGGCGCAAACTGGAGAAAGCTAAATGTACCAGGAGAAGACGAGAACATTGGTAACGGTGTTGCATATTGCCCGCATTGCGACGGCCCGTTTTATAAAGGTAAAGATGTTGCCGTAATTGGCGGCGGTAACAGTGGCGTAGAGGCTGCACTTGATTTGGCGGGTATTGTTAAGTCAGTCACTGTGTATGAGTTTTTGCCTCAACTTAAAGCCGATAAGGTGTTAGTTGACCAAATGGCGAAGCGCAGTAATATCTCAGTCGTGACAAACGCAGCCACTAAGCAAATCTTGGCTGAAAACGGAAAGGTAAATGCAATTGAGTATATTGACCGCACAAGCGATGAAGTCAAACAGCAAGCGCTTCATGGCATTTTCGTTCAAATTGGCCTGGTGCCAAATTCAAAGGTTGTTGAAGGGATAGTTGATTTAACGAAGTATGGCGAAATCATAATCAACGAAAAAGGCTTAACGAGCGAAGAAGGGATTTTTGCTTGTGGTGACGTTACCACCGTGCCGTATAAGCAGATTGTCGTGGCAATGGGAGAGGGTTCAAAAGCAGCGCTAGCGGCCTTTGATTACCTATTGATGAATCCATTAGAAGTTGACGAGCAACAAAGCGCAGAACAAGCGGCTTAAGCAGCTCGATAACATAAGTCCAGTAATGTTGGTATCATATATTATCAATGGAGCACGTTTCATTATTAAACATATGAAACGTGCTCACTGGTTTTTTCAGCGCCTTAATACTTAGGCTAAATAATCTTTCGGTAAACTTTCGATTTGCGCAACGCCAGAGTCAATAGCCGCTTGTGCAACTGCTGTTGCGATGCGTCGACAAAGCCTAGGATCCATGGGCTTTGGAATGATATATTCGCGCCCAAAACTTAAACTCTTGGTGTTACTGGCTGTCAATACCTCTTCTGGTACCGGCTCTTTGGATACGCTTCTTAAGGCCTCTACTGCCGCAACTTTCATCTCGTCATTGATGACGCTGGCGCGCACATCGAGTGCTCCTCTGAAGATAAAAGGAAAGCACAGTACATTGTTAACTTGGTTAGGGTAATCTGAGCGCCCAGTCGCCATAATCAAATCTTTACGTACTTCATGGGCAAGCTCTGGTTTGATTTCTGGATCTGGATTTGAACAAGCAAACACAATTGGGTTCTTGGCCATCAGTGTCAACGCTTCAGGTGGCAAAAGATCGGGGCCGGATACACCTAAAAATACATCAGCACCTTGCATCACATCTTCGAGGGTACGTTTGTCGGTATTATTAGCAAACAGTGCTTTGTGCTCTGTAAGGCTTTCACGGCGGGTATGAATGACGCCTTGACGGTCAAGCATATAGATTTTTTCGCGTTGGGCACCGCATTTAATTAGTAGCTCCATACAGGCCACCGCGGCTGCGCCAGCGCCTAAGCAGACGATGCGTACATCTTCAATTTTTTTACCCTGAATTTCCAAAGCATTCAGCATACCTGCCGCCGTTACGATAGCAGTTCCGTGTTGATCATCGTGAAAGACAGGGATTTTGCAGCGTTTAATCAGTTCTTTTTCGATTTCAAAGCATTCAGGCGCTTTGATATCTTCTAAGTTAATGCCGCCAAAGGTATCGGCGATATTGGCGACGGTATTGATAAACTCTTCAGTGGTGCGGTGCTGAACTTCAATGTCGATAGAGTCTAGTCCAGCAAAGCGCTTAAATAATAGTGCTTTGCCTTCCATGACGGGTTTAGAGGCTAAGGGACCTAAATTGCCGAGGCCTAATATGGCAGTACCGTTTGAGATTACCGCTACCAAATTACCTTTCGCTGTATACTTGTACGCAGCATTGGGATCTGCAGCTATCTCTTTGACAGGTTCGGCAACACCTGGGCTGTAGGCCAGTGCTAAATCGTCTACGTTTGCAGCTGGTGTGGTAAGTTCAACGCTGATTTTTCCTGGGGTAGGAAAGGCATGATAATCTAGAGCTTTTTGACGAAAATCGGACATTTCGGTATGAATCCTAGTCTGATGATAAATACTGCGCTATGCGCAAGCTATGTCTATAACAATAGCATAAAAATACGCAGATAAAATCCAATTCTAGGCTTTTGTTTTTCAAGACCTTACTGACAAGACTCTGTTTTAAAAGTAAAAAATAACAACTATTCATTAAGTATATGCTGAAGATTGTTTTCAACACAGATATGAATAATATGGTTTTAACTAATAATCCGAGCGAGATAGCATAAATTGATTCAGCTCAGCCCTGTGCTAAAGTCAATTTAATACAGGTCAATATCGTACAGAGAAAATCCCTAAACGTTCACCTAGCAGACATCACCTGAGGATACCATTATGAATACAACGAGATTGCGAAAATGCCTAGTCCTTGCAGTATTGATGCTTGCCTCAGCTAAGCTAACGGCCTTGGACATATATTTGATTCGACACTTTGAAAAGCAAACTGAAGGAAACGATCCAGCGTTGACGCAAATCGGTGTAGCCAGAGCGCAAGCGTTGGCAAAACACTTTGAAGTTATATCGCTGAGCAATATTTATGCGACTGCATACAAGCGGACCCAGCAAACTGCAGCGCCTCTGGCTATCAAGACTGAACAGGTCGTGACGGAATATTCACCCAAAAACTTAGAGGACTTTGCCGCTTTTTTATTAGAAAAACAACAGCGGGTATTAGTGGTTGGTCATAGCAATACCACTGCGTCACTCATCAAAGCCTTAGGAGGGCCTAAATTCAGTATTTCTGAAGACCAATACGGCACGCTCTATCATCTTTACAGCGTTGATGACCAAATTCAAATGGATACGACGCGCATTGAGCTTGATAACGAGTCCTTGAACCTGAATTAGCAACGCTTACGGAGTCTGTTTAATGATCTCGGCCAATTCTTGTCGGTGCGCCGCGAGCAACTTAAATAGCTGCAGTTGATTTTTGGCTCGCTCGAGGTTATGCAGAGGGCGCTGCACATGAAAATAATTATCACCATCTAAATAATCAGTCAAAAAACGCACTCCCATCAAAAAAGGAAGCAGCAGAGCGCCGACGATTAAACTATCTTTTTCGATTAGGGTGATCTGCTTATCTAGGCTGTTGATGTAGCTATTGGCTAGTGCCTTAAATATATCTAGCTTGAGCTTCATTTGCTGCAAGGCGGTGCCGTCTTCTGATAAGTTTGAACAACAAGTGCGCACCATATCTCCGAAATCATGCATTAAGACCCCAGGCATACAGGTATCTAAGTCAATTACGGCGAGTACTTCGTGGGTATCAGCGCTGAACAAAAGGTTGTTTATTTTGGTGTCGTTATGGGTCACTTTAAGCGGCAGTATTGGCAACAGTTTGGCTACTTCATCAATAAACGCTTGTTGCGCAAAACAATCATCAATTAAATCAATGCAGGCGGCCTTTCTGTTGACCTTATCGCTGGTAATTGCCTCTTTTAGCTGTGTCAGTCGATGCGCCAATGAGTGAAAGTGAGGGATGATTTCAACGAGTTGTTGGGCAGGAAAATCGCTTAGGGCAGCATTAAATTGAGCAAAGGCCCAGGCCACTTTTTCGGCTTGTTGTGGCGTTTGCACATTGTCAATAGAGTAGCTATTTGGCACAAAAGCGAGCGCCCTATAAAAACCCTTTCCCACTTGCATAAAAGATTGCTGATTGCTGTTAGGCAACTGATTAATTGTAAGCAGTGGGTATTCACCCTTTTGTTGCTTTGTAAGCAGATGCTGGTTGATAAGGTCTGCGTTTTGGCAGACCCATTCGGGTTGCTTAAACACATAACGATTAATACTTTGCAGGACAAATTCGCGGTCTGGCGTTTTTACTAGGTAGGTTTGATTAATTAAACCATTTCCTAGCGCAGAAATGCTGCTGTTTTCGATGTCGTCATGGTAATAGCTAAGCACGGTCTCTAAATGCTGCCGTGTTTCGATGTTTATATCATTTTTGCTCACTATGGTTGCGCCCCTTTAGCAAGCGAAGCGCTATTCGATAGCGTTAGACCATTTACTTTTTCATCTACCGATGCTGAATCAGCAGCGTAAGTTACGCCAAACCAATCATCTTTTGAGATAAGAACATCTACCACTACCTGTGCATTTGCAAGCAAGCTCATGACAACGTCGGGCAAATAGCATTCTGTGTTGCTATCTATTTGCTGTGCATCTGCTGCAGTGCCAAAGGTAGCAACAAGCGCTTGTTCAATGCCGGAAAATATCGACTTGTCAAAAAGCCAGCAGTTCATTGATACCGGGGTATTATGCGGTATGTGAATACTTTTACCTGAGCTGGCAATCTTTCCTACTATGGCTGAATGTCCATGCTCGCTAATGCTTTTTATCTGCTCTACTTCGGTAATCCTTTGCAACTGCATGCTTGCGTTATGTTCACATATTCCACGATTAACGCCGCCATTCTCAGACAAGGTATTTTTAATCAGATAGGCGACCATTGTATGGTGACTAACAGCATTGTGTTGATCGATGCTTTTATGACGACTTTGCAACTGCGCGAATGCCTGTTCGCCGTAGTAGTCGTCTCCGTTAATCACTGCAAAAGCGCCTTTTATGTGTGCTCTTGCACACCAAAGTGCATGGGCCGTGCCTAATGGTTTGTTTCTAGTGGGTGAAAGTTGACAGGCATCGGGGAGCATATCCACAGTCTGAATTGCAATGTCTACCTTTAAGCGACTTGGTAATCGAGGCATTACTTGCTGCTCAAGTTGTTCTTTTTGATGAGCCTGAGTCACAAATACAACGTGGGTAAAGCCTGCTTTCATGGCGTGGTGAAGGTTGTATTCCATCAAGGTTTTGGCCCCATGACCAAAACACATAAATTGCTTTGCGCCACCAAAACGACTGCCGCTGCCAGCGGCTAGTATCACGATGGTGCCTACATTATCCATATATCATTGACCTTGCCCTGAAACCTTTCCTATAAAATTAATACGCTGATTAAGCAATAATTCCCAGTGGCTTTGCACTTTTCCATACCCCACGTGTAAAGTCTGGGATATCTTTTGAGTTACTGCGATCGTTTACTGAGTCGGCGCTCAGGGGCATGACAACCGACCATGCTGCCGCGTCGTAAACATCCTGGTCGAGAGGCTCTGAGTTTCGAAGGCAATAAATCATGCGCCACAGCATCAAAAAGTCCATGCCGCCATGCCCGCCGTTGCGCTGAGCTTCTTCTCCCATTTTGACCCACATTGGGTGATCAAATTCATCTTGCCATGGGCCCATTTCTTCGTCCCAGCGGTGAAAGCTATGAGGTTTAGGTTCACGACCTTGACGACCATTGGCCTGCCAATGTGCTACTGCCTGTTGATGGCGTTGTGCATAATTTTCAGCGATGTTTGGTGGCACAGTTTCTAAAGCAATACGATTCGGAAAACCTGCGAAAACGCCATTGGTGCCTTGAATATAATTATGTCGTGAATAGGGCCTTGGGGTGGTCGTGTCATGCTGCAGCATTATGCTGCGGCCTAACTTGGTTTTTATCACGGTGGTATTCATATCGCCGGCGATATAGTTTAGCTTGTTACGGGCGTGCTGTGCAGGGAACTCTCTTTGTGCGTATGCGCGCCGGCCTAGCGCTGGTGAACTAGTGGAGCTTAAATAGTCAAAGCTGTCGCCTCTATTAATATTCATATATTGAGACACTGGACCCAGACCATGGGTTGGATATAAATTGCCGTTCATCTTAGTATGCCAATGGGTTCGCCAAGAGCCTGTTTTTTCTTCGATTTCTTTCATTTGCCAGCGCAGCTCGTGAATGTAAGCTGCTTCGCCATGCAGCAAATCGCCAAATAGACCTTGGCGAACCATGTTTAGCACCATCAGTTCATCGCGCCCGTAGCAAACGTTTTCCATCATCATGCAGTTTTTTTGGGTCCGCTCAGCGGTATCTACTAGCTGCCAGCATTCTTCAACTGTGGTTGCTGCAGGAACTTCAACAAAGGCATGTTTTCCGCTCTCCATGCTTGCAACACACATTCGGGCATGCCACGCCCAAGGAGTAGAAATAATTACAATATCGATGTCCTGTCGGTTGAGCATTTCCATGTAGGCATAGTTTGAACCTGAGTAGCGTGCTGGTCGCGGCAGACTTTTATTGACCACGTAGTCAATGGATGCATCTAAGACCTTTTCATTGGTATCGCAAATTGCGGTAATTTCGACACCATCGATGTGACAATAATGTTTAACATGACCTGAGCCACGCTCGCCAACACCAATAAAACCGATGCGAACTATGTCCATTTTTGGCACGCGGAGTCCCATAACAGATTTGCCCTGTGAGGCAGTGGTCTGGGCTAGGGTATTGGCTGAAGAGCAACCAACTGCAACACCAGCGGCGGTAAGCGCAGCTAATGACTTCAAAAAATGTCGACGGGTATTGTTATTCATATTAAGTCTCTAGATCTTTTTATCAGCACATAAAAAGCATGATGGATATTCTTGATAATGGCAAGGGCTCCACTATCTATACTCAGCGAATATAGGATATCTGAATGCTCGTTACAGTCCATTCCATAGTCCAGAGCCCACAATCTAGTATTTGAATGTTTCAGAAAATAGTGTGTTAAGAGTCTATTTGGCTTGCTGAAGATGAGTAATACTGCATTATTTTAGGGAGCATCTAATTGTCGCAAGGCTTTTTCAACAGCAAATATATGAGGGTCGTTCACACCGCATGCACGCAAAGAGCTTGCTAGATCATATACATAATCTTTATTTTTACCGCTGGGTCCTTTGCTTTGAAAAATATGCTTGGCGAGATCTTTTATGGGTGCGTCCCCTAAGAATGCTGCATTGTCAGGGTAGGCAATGTAAACGAGTCCGCGAACTTCTCTACCTGATAGCAGCACGATGCTTACTTCTTCTCGCAAATAGCCATTTTTTTCTCGATGATCAAGATGTAAAAATACTTCTGGAGTGACTCTAAAGGCCATTCCGAAACAAGGCATATTTTCAGATGGTATTAAAGTCGCCACACGACCAGGGCGCTCTGGGGTGCCTCTATGATCGCTACTTCCCTGCCAGAGTCTGCGTTCATAGCCATAGATATTCGCCTGAGCCTGCTCTAAGTATGCAAAATCGACTTTATAAATCAGCGAAGCATAACCGAACACCCACAGTTCATCGTAGTCATCTAGTCGTTGCCTTCTGCTGTTAAGGACCTGTGTGTCAAAGCTCATGGAGTAAATTACCCACTATTTTTATACTGAGTTATGGCAATGTTAAAACAAAAAAGATACTTAGCATCGAACTTTATTGCTTGGACGAAATAAAATATGAATTTCACAACACAAATATAGATAGTTATTCCGAGATAACTCGTAGTGTATGTATATTAGCGAAATGTGCACTGACTGCCATTGACCTGCATGAAATATAGATCTTAAATAACGGGTCTTTTTGTAGTAAGACGCTTTCATTTATGAGGAATTAGTATGACGATATATCAAAAATCTCCAGATGCAATTGCCAAGCTGACACCTGAGCAGTATCGCGTTACTCAAGAAAATGGTACGGAGCGTCCTGGCACCGGTGAGTTATTAGATAACTTTGCACCCGGAATCTATGTGGATGTGGTTTCAGGCGAACCCTTATTTGCCTCTTCTGCAAAGTATGAGTCTGGTTGCGGTTGGCCGAGCTTTACCAAAACAATCAACCCGGTTAATGTCACAGAGCTGAGCGATACCACACTCGGGATGAGGCGAGTAGAAGTGCGCTCCACCCATGGAGATAGTCATTTAGGCCATGTTTTTCCCGATGGCCCTAGAGAGCAGGGGGGGCTGCGTTATTGTATTAATTCGGCTTCATTGCGTTTTGTTCCAAAAGAAAAAATGCGTGATGAAGGCTATCAAGACTATTTAGATCAAGTGGAGGATATTTCCTAATGGCAAATGAAAGAGCAGTGTTAGCAGGCGGTTGTTTTTGGGGTATGCAGGACTTGATCCGTAAACGTGAGGGTATTTTGTCTACGCGAGTTGGTTATACCGGCGGCGAAGTACCTAATGCAACCTATCAGAATCACGGTAGTCATGCAGAGGGCATCGAAATCATATTTGACAACGAACTGACTTCATACCGAGAGATATTAGAGTTCTTCTTTCAAATTCACGACCCGAGCACGCCAAACAGACAAGGCAACGATATCGGCTTATCTTATCGTTCGGCAATCTACTATGTGTCTGAAGAGCAACATAAAGAAGCAATAAGAACCATTGCTGATGTGAACGCTTCTGGTTTATGGCCAGGTAAAGTCGTTACCGAAGTGGAACCCGTTGGAGATTTTTGGGAAGCTGAGCCAGAACATCAAGACTATTTGGAGCATCGCCCTAATGGCTATACTTGCCATTTTGCGAGACCCAATTGGAAACTACCATCGGTAACATGATTACTGCACAAAGCGGTTAATGTTCACAAAATACCTCACCAGCATCGACACCTGCATCATAGCGCTGTTGCAGGCCTTTGTCGGTGCGGTTCAATAAAGTGCTTTAAAGATTGTCTCAAGCCAATAATTGAATGCACTCTTCAGCCAACTCTGCTGCTGTAAACATTCCTGGTTGAGTTGGCTGTGAACTAGCCTAGTCCCTATTGCGCAACCCGCTAAACTAAATTACTCTGCGCTGAGGTTTACTGGTCGTGTGAACCACATTATTTCAGCATATTACTGAGGGCTTAGTCTTGAAACACATAATCACCATTGGATTTTTGCTACTGCTTATCGCTTGTGGCGGAGGCGGTGGTTCTGACTCATCACCGCCCACTACTCCAACTACTCCCACTACTCCAGTGACCCCAACACCACCGCCTACGCCCCCAGTAACGCCCCCGGTAAATACAGATTTACTGGCTAAATATACTGGCATTCGCTCTATAGCGCGTATAGATGTGACCAATTCTCACGATATCAGCCACCATATTATTCGACTGCATGATTTAACAAATTTACTGATTTACAACAATGATTTCCGGCAAGTCAGATTCGATTATTTAGTTGCCCAATATGCAGACCTATCGACCCTAAATGGCGAATGCGAAACCGGTGAGTTTGTGTCGACTGAACCAACGGCACAAAATCGCATCGATTTTGCATACCAAGCTTGCCAAATCGGTCCTTACACAATAAACGGCAATGGTTTTTTATTAGCGCTGAACTTCGATAACAACGGGGAGCTTAACCTTGCTGAGATAAGCTTTGATAATGTGGAAATTAGCTATGAAAAGCAAAGCGGTAATCGTTCAACCTACAATATCGAGGGCGTTTCTAGAGTTGACATAGGCCCTGTTGTTATTTCAAAAGCAAGTTTTGATGCACTAATTACTGAACAAGAAACACAAACACAGTACTACCTTAACAAGCTTGAAATTGGTTTGAACATTGTAAATAGCGATCCAAATGGGTACGGAATGGCAGGTGAGGTGTATTTATCTGACTACGGTATTGTTCAAGTCAGTACCATCTCAGAATATTCTAATGCGGTAACACCGGCGCAATCCATGGCACTAGCTGTTACGGCCGATAAGACCTTAATTATTAACAATTTAGGCGGACAGAATATCGGTTTAGGGCTATTTCAAAGCACCGCCGAAGTGTCGCAAACTTCGAGAACGATTGATTTTAATTTTATTGATCAGAAGCAGTATTTAAACACCCCAAATAATGCGCCCACGGCAAGTTACCTAATAAGCAATACCCGTATAAATAAGCGCGAAACATTGTTGCTTGACGCATCTAACAGCGGCGACAGTGACTTTGATTTACTCAACTATAATTGGGAAATCATTGAGCAGCCACAAGGCGCCAATTTACAAATTAGCAATAACGGCTTTGTAAATGCCAGTGTGGTTTTTGACTTAGCCGGTGATTACCGATTCCAACTACGTGTCGATGACGGTGAGTTAAGCGATCAGAGCGCGATTTTGCAGCTATACGTGCGCAAAGATCCGCCTGTTGTTTCTTTAGTATCATCACCAACTGAGATTGCTTTTGGCCAAAGCTTTCAATCACAAATAAACATAGAAAATCCGCAAGATGACGGCCCTTTTGAAGTCAGTATTCATAGCGGCCCTTTGTCTATGAGCATCGGCGACAATAATTTGCTTTTTTGGGATGGCAGGCTTCCTCGCTTACAAAAAGAACGAAATGTCACCTACTCGGTTAAAGTCGCAAACGCAGACCATGAAGTTATTGTTAAGCAAAGCGTTTTGCACAACGATACGAGTGTCTCCCCACTTACTCAAATAACTGAGTATGAACCAACTGTTTTACTCACATTTGACTATTTAAATGATCAAAGCACTGATTTACTGGTTTCCAAAGGTAAATCAGTTGAAATTATTGAGCTTGGCACTCAAAACGTGTTGTGGACAGGTACTTTGCCAGAATCTGAAATTCGATACATCAAATATGAGCCTATCAACAACGGCTTGTTTTTCTATACCGCAGGACTAGACCAGTTATTTAGGCTCGATTTAAGCACTCAGCAATTAAATTTACTTGCTGATTTGAGCATTTCACCTTTTAGAATCAGTGGCGTTTTCGAAATTTGGCAAGAAAATAGCACTAGCGACACCATCATAATTAGCACAACCGGTTACTACAATACAAATACACAAGCGTTTGTCAGGTTTCAATTTAATGTCAGTCAGGTAGATGACGTTGATGGCGATTTGGTGCCAGAATTGATCAGTCGTGACGGTATTTATCGTTTTACTGATTTGAGCCTCTTATATGATACGAGCAATATTCCTTTTGAATTACAACAAACGGTGTTTGCTGATGTCGACGGCGACGGGATCAGTGAAATGTTCAATACAAACGCGAGAATCTTTGCAGGTCAAGAGCCGGCTTATTATTTAGAGATTTATACATTACAAAATAATCAATTTATCTTGCAACAGCGGTTTGATGAACAACAAACACCGGTTTCATTCGGGCTGTCGGCAGACTCACAAGAGTTGTATTTAATTGAAGGCGAGCAAAATATTCGACGCTATGTATACAGCCCCACTAACAGTCAATTTCAAGCACAGGATCTGCGAGCTTTAAACAATTTTGATTACGAAACATTCACACAATTCGACGACAAATATGCACCTTGCTCAATACAAAGTATTCGATCTGCTACGGTATTGCTTCGCTGTGATGGTCGCTTAATCACAACAGGCACATTTAAATCAAGCTTTGATATCGTTGATTTGGGCGCTAATGAACTGGTGCTTAATACCATTGTGGATAGCACCAATAAAAATGAATCGTTTGGCAAAATACTAAACCAAGATGATCAAATCATAGTGGGTCAAAGGAATGGTATTAGTATTTTCGATGAACAAAGAAATAGGCAAAAAGTCGAATTGGTAAATTCTTCCTCAGATAGACTTTTTTTCCAAAACTTCTACGATTTCACTTTTGATGACGAACAAGCCTTTGGTTGGGATGCACTGTTTGACCGAGTTCAACGAACCAACTTAACTAGCGCTCAGGTGGATGATTATGAATATCCTGGCGCGAATATTCCCAACTTGCTATTTTTTGAGTTGGCGCAAGAGCGATTCACTTTCTTACAATCAAGCCAATATTTGGTTATGTTAAACCGCGACACGATGCAAGAAATAAGTCGCTTTAACGTAAATGAGCAAGTGTTTGCGGCTGAATTCTTCAACGATACAAATGCACTGGTTAGCTACACCATTGACGATCAAGCACTATTAACCGTATGGATAAACAACACCTTGCTGACCTTTGAGTATAAGCAAAGCCAATTTAGTTTGATTGACCTATCACCCTTACCCAGTGAGTCTTTTGTTAGTGGTGAACAAATGATGAGCGTTGTTGAACAAAACGGACAAACAACCTTAGTACTATTGAATAACTCACGTGTTACTGAAAACGACTCGGTCAGCGAATTTAATAACTTTGAACATTTAGTGTTTAATGTGTCTGATAAGTCCTTTGTACGATCACAGACTTTTACTGAACGCTTTGGCACCAACGATCCGTTATTTTTCGACTATTGCGTAGCATCAAATCAGACCAAAACTCGTCATGTAGCTTACATTTTTGGAACTAACTTTGCCGTAGAACAAGAGTTTCAAGATGAATCTAGCATTATTGCAGGTAAAATTGGCGCTTTCGATTTAGCTAGTGGAGAGCTTGTGTGGTCATCGAACAGTTTTACCATCAATAAACCTGCCGATGGTGGGCAGTTTCGCATCGCATGCAAACAACAAGGTGACAGCATTACACTTACTTTTTCAAGCGGTAAGGAACTTTATTTTGGTCAATAGAAGCAAACTAGACTGATTAAATGCAGGCGGTGGTTATAACTGTGTAGTCTGCTCGTGTGAAGGCAAAATTCTGAGCGATATACTCCCCCATTATTCGGGTTTTGCGCTTTTGAAGCAGTTATTACCTTCGCTGATGACGTAGAATTTTCAAAATAGCAAACTTTATTATGATCTTACATCAGCGCCAAACTTAAGCAAAAATAGGGTACAAAGACAACACTAGCAAGCCTGCCATACAATAGTTGAATACTTGTAAGCTGCTGGGTTTAGTTAGCCATCTTTTAATTTTTGTCCCCAGACTTGCCCAACATGCAATGCATGGAAAATTAACTAATCCAAAAACTAGCGCCACCAAACATACCGACGCAAAACTTTTGCTTGGCGCAAAGACGCTTATGGCGGTTAATGACATACTCCATGCCTTGGGATTAACCCACTGAAACATCACTGCTTGAAAAAACGTCATAGGCATCGACCTAGCGCGTTTGCCTTCTATTTCATTTGATGACATCGCTATTTTTGCCGCTAAGTAAAGCATATAAAGCACACTTAATACTTTTAGAACATTGTAGGTAATCGGATAAGCATCGAACAACTGCATTACGCCCAAACCCACTAATACGGTCATAAAGACAAAGCCCATTGACACGCCAAACATATGCGGCAAGGTTAATCTAAAGCCAAAGTTCACGCCAGATGTCATCAACATTAAGTTATTTGGACCGGGAGAGAGTGACGAAGCCAATGCAAACAGCACAAGCGCAAAAAGGATATCTATATTCATATATTACTGGTACTTTGCATGGCTTTTATTTCGGAGCAGTTAAACGAAAAATTTTTGCGGTTGACTTTACTGTAGCACTAATCAATTTTCATAGGGAATACAAAAATTAAAAAACTCATTTTACTTAGCTCACTTCTATTCATACCTGTCGCCAACAGTGGTCAGTATAACCATTCTGCTGGGATCGGCATTCAATATGCGGGGCTAATTGGGTACCAATTATCCTATCAAGAATCGCAAAGTAATTTTAGAGGCGCTGTTGGACTTGTTGGGGTAAATGTCGGCTATGACTATTTGATAACTGACTTTTTCTCGGTAGGTGCAACATACACATTGTCATTTCGAAATGTGACATCTTTGAATCTTAACTATAGCCCTTCAGGTAGAGTCAATGAGTCTTGGATTTTTGGCATAGATTTAGCGAATATCCAAGGACAAGACGCCAGCGGCGATGGCTTCCTGTCAAAACAACAGAAGGATAGTAAGAATGTAATCTTTTTCAGCGCGGGTTATAAATTTTAAATAAGTTAGGCCACAAAACCAGTTGTCGGAAGTAAAAAATGTCATCTGTAACATGATTGCGGCGCTCGGTTACTAGTTAACTTGCTTGTGACGCGCAGCAAAAGTTTATTATTTGCGCCGCGCGTCACGTTTCTCAAATTCCTCTATTTTATTTATCGCCCTCATTTTGATGGCGCGAACAAAGGCTTAAGCCAAAATATTGAACGATCAATAAAAAGCAACTATGTTTAAAGCCGTGCCTTTTATTTGAATGGACTCTTATGTCAGTATTTAAATCCTTATTGTTCTTATATAGCTGCTTACTTTCTAGTTGGGCGTTTGCTGAAAAACTCACTTTGCAAGATTTCTTGGCCGACCCTGGACTAATTGCTGCAAAAATTTCTCCAGATGGCAAGAATGTGGCCGGCGTATGGAATGAGGGCGACAAGCGCCTAGTTATGATTTATGACTTAGACGATAAAAAAATTATATCGAAGTTTGGCGATAATATTATTCGCCCCTTTGATGTGAGCTGGGCAAATAATGAACGTATATTAGTAAAACTGTTGGTGCCTTATGCAACGTCTAAAGTTCGCCATGAATCTGAGAATGAAGACGACTTCAATATTAATGACTATTTTATGTTTGGGCGCATTGTGGCGACTGATCTTAAAGGTGAAGGGCTCGTCGAGTTAATGAATGATGAACGTTCAGCGCGTCGCTCTGTGAATTTGGCGCGCATTCCTCACTATCTTCCAAACGACGAAAAACATATCTTAATGACTTCGTTCAGAAATGAGCGTCTTGCACTTTTTAAAGTAAATGTGGATAGCGGAGAATCTGATGCTGTGGTGACCGGTGGTAGATTCACCGTTGCATTCATTAACGACGAAGATGGCAAAGTGCTATTTAGATACGACTATAAACGTATCGCTCGGATGATTGAAATTTTTGAGTTTACTGAGGACCGTGATTGGGTGCTCATTGATGAAATTTACTTTGACGAAGATGACGAAAGTAAAAATAAGATTGATATCAGAGATTTGGTAGGCACCAAAGAAGGTAAGCTTGTCTATCGGAAAATGAATGAAAAAAGCGGTTTTCACGAGCTTATTACAGTGGAAAATGGCGATAAAAAGGTTCTAGTCAGTTTACCAAATATCGATATTGTTGGCGTGATCACGCAAGGGCTTAACAATGAGGTGATTGGCTATACGGTGCTCACCGATATTTACCGCTCAAAATATTTCGATACCGATACTCAAGCCAAATACGATTCTGCTGCAAAGTATTTTGAAAATGAAAACTTTCGTTTTGTGAACTGGGGAAAAGACAAAGCACGTGCGGTGGTATTGTCATGGGGAATGGATAACCCATCTACATTCTTCACTTTTGATTTGAAAGAAGATCAAATGAGTACCTTAAGCTATCCCTTTGCCACGCTACCAAAAAGTAAACTTGCTCAGGGTTTTAAAGTTCAGTACAAAGCTCGCGATAATATGTTGATTACCGCTTATGTGATGATCCCCCCAGAGTTTGACGGCACCAAAAGCATGCCTTTGATTGTATTGCCTCACGGTGGACCTCAGCATCGCGACTTTATGGGCTACGATGACTTAGCACAGTTTATTGCAACCCGTGGCTATGTGGTCATCAAGCCCAACTTTCGAGGCTCTACTGGCTATGGCAAAGCCTTTGAAGAGGCTGGTTATAAGGAGTGGGGCGGTAAGATGCAAGAAGACCTCGAAGATGCGGTAAAATTTCTGATCGCTGAACAGATTGCCGATAAAGACAGGGTTTGCATTGTCGGTGCTTCATACGGTGGTTATGCTGCACTGATGGGCGCGGTTAAAACACCTGATATGTTTCAATGCGTTGTCAGTATTAGTGGGGTGACTCATTTGCCTGAACAGGTTGATTATGATCTCGATAAGTTTGAATCAGACACTCTCATCACGTTTATCAAAGACAGTATTGGTGATCCCGAAAAAGATATAGATATGTTAAAAGCTCGCTCACCAGCACTGCATGCGAAGAATATTAACGTTCCGGTTTTGCTCATACACGGTGATGAAGATGAAGTCGTACCCTTTGAACAATCTGAATTAATGTTTGACGCATTAGAAGACATCAATAAGTCTGTAAGAATGATAACGCTAAAAGATACCGGTCATAATGCTTTGTATTACGAGCAAGACATCGAAGATGTATATACAGAAATCGAAGCGTTTTTATTGAAGCATTTACCCGTTAACAAACAAAGCGCGGAGTAATAAGTCTTATTTTTTGAGCAATAAAAAAGGCGCAGCTTTAAAAGTGCGCCTTTAGTATTTTTCAGCGGTCTTACTTCTTGCTAAGCGCACCAAAACGTTTCTTGAACTTGTCTACACGACCACCGGTGTCAACATTACGTTGCTTACCTGTGTAAAATGGGTGACAAGATGAACACACGTCAAGGTTGATGTCTTTGTTCATTGTAGAGCGAATTTTCATTACGTTTCCACACGAGCAAGTTGCTGTGATCTCATTATACTGAGGATGAATACCGTCTTTCATTGGGATACCTATTGTCAGGCCGCCTCGCTATACAACCCGTAGTCGCACACCAAGCGTGTTAAGTTAAATAACAAAACGAAGCAGATTAAGCACTCGCAATGTTGTAAATTTTGAGCGCGGAGTTTATATGAATATACTAAGCCGATCAAGCGATATTAATTGCGATAGACCTAAAAAAGCTTAGGTCAGTGTACCGTGTTTGTTTTACAATTTATGCTATTGTAATGCGTCAATCGCGATTCAGGTTTAATCAGGTTATAACGTGACAAATCCGAGTTTTAAAATTGTGCGGGTGGCGGTGGCGGTCCCGCTCAGACGCTCTTTCGATTATTTGGTATCAGATATCGACACTTTGGATAAGTCTTGGGTGGGTTGCCGCGTGCTTGTGCCTTTTGCTCGGCGTAAACAAGTCGCCATTGTACTCTCGGTGCATACGAGCTCCGATGTACCGGAGTCGAAACTAAAATGTATAGATGAGCGTATTGATCAACTGCCGGTTATCGATAGCAAAATGCGTGTCTTGGGGCATTGGATTTCGGAGTATTATTTGCACCCTATTGGTGAGGTGTTTGCCACGATGCTGCCGGCAGCGTTGCGCAAAGGTATTTCGAGTGATGTGCCTGCCACCGAATATTTGATCCGAAATTTTGATGACCTGAGTGCCTTGCAAAATGAGTTAAAGCAGGCAAAAAAACAGCTGGCTCTTTGCGCGCATTTAGCGAGCGGCGAGATCACTAGAGCGCAGGCAAAAAAAGAGTTTTCAGTAGCAGTTATTAATGAGCTCATTAAAAAGCAACTGATCAGCTCAGTTGTCAAAGCATATTGCCCAAACACCACATGGCCTGCGCAATTAGTCGTCTCTGATAATCACCCCGCCAATATTGAACAAAGCATTGCCATATCAGCGATAAACCAACAGCATAGCTTTGCTACCTTTTTGCTTGAAGGTGTGACCGGAAGCGGTAAAACTGAAGTGTATTTGCAAGTAATAGAACCAGTGCTGCAAGCGGGTAAACAAGTACTGATATTGGTGCCAGAAATTGGCCTAACACCGCAAACCGTTGAGAGGTTTGAAAAACGCTTTGGGCAAGTCGTCGGCGTAATGCACTCTGCACTTAACGACACCCAACGTTTGCGGGTATGGCAGCAGGCTAAAGACAACGAAATTGGCATTGTGATTGGTACGCGCTCTTCGATTTTTGTGCCGTTAGCAGCGCCTGGTATGATCATTGTAGACGAAGAGCATGATGAATCATTTAAACAACACGACAGCCTTAAGTACCACGCACGCGACATTGCAGTGTATCGGGCGAAGCAGCTAGATGTTCCGCTTATCATGGGTAGCGCCACACCCTCGCTAGAAACGTTGTACAATGCCTTAAGCAAAAAGTATCACCACTTGCAGCTGACTCAGCGCGCAGCTAACGCTACGATGCCTTCGCAGCTTATGCTCGACATTAAAGCGCAAACCCTTGAACACGGCATCGCATCAGGCTTGATCGAAAAAATGCGTGCCCAGCTTGAGCAGGGCAATCAGGTGCTGATTTTTGTGCATCGCCGAGGTTATTCACCGGCCTTGCTGTGTCACCAGTGCGGCCATGTTGAAACCTGCACCGATTGTGATAATCCGTTTACTTTGCACAAGGTGAGCAATAACATGCAGTGCCATCGCTGCGGCCAGCATCAAAGCGTGCCTAGAAAGTGCCGCCAGTGTGGCAATTCATCATTAGACACTTTTGGCTTGGGCACTGAGCAAATCGAACAAGGTTTGCAGGCAATGTTTAAAGACTATTCGTGCGTGCGCATCGACAGTGACTCCACGCGAGGAAAAGGTAAGCTAACTGAATTACTTGGTGAAATTAATAGCCAGCAGCATCAAATTCTTATCGGAACGCAGATTTTATCGAAAGGCCATCATTTTCCAAATGTAACCTTGGCCATTATCCTCAATGTAGATGGGTCTTTATTCAGTGCTGATTTTCGTGCCCCTGAAAAGCTCGGACAGTTGATCACGCAGTTAAGTGGCCGAGCCGGGCGTGCAAATAAGCCGGGCGAAGTGTGGTTACAGACTCATCAACCCCAACATCCCCTCTTGCAAGACTTGGTGCAAAATGGTTTTGCTGATTACGCCCGCAGTTTGCTGCTAGAGCGAAAGCAGGCTCAGCTACCACCTTATGAGCACCAAATTTTGCTGCGCGCCGAATCGCCTCATATTGGCTTAATTCAGAGCTTTTTAGCCTATGCGCATTCTACTCTCGACCAATTTTCTCGCTTAAAGTTGATTGGGCCCTTACCCTGCACTATTGAAAAGAAGCAAGGAAGATTCCGTATGATGTTAGTGGTGCAGTCATCTTCTAGACAATATCTACATGGCGCCTTAGGCAATGCTTTAGAGGCTATCGAGGCGCACGAGAATAGCAGTAAGGTCAGATGGAGTATCGATGTCGCGCCGCTCGATTTTACTTAACAAGCCCTCACTTTAGGTGGCAAGCCCTACAAATATTGAAATTTAATGAGCATCGTAATCCAAACTTCCTTATACTCGAATGCTGACGTTTGAATGAAAAAAACAAGGCGACAAAGGCAATATATGGCACAAACCGACTACGTGTCGCGTGGACAAAAACGCAACAAAAAAGCACCTAAAAAAGCGCCAACCCCATGGCTGAAAATTATCCTTGCGATTACTGCTGTATTAATATTTGCGTATGCGCTGTACTTGTTGCAGAAAACGCCTGCAGATTCCCCAGTTATAGAAGAACAAAGTATATCTCAACCGGCTGAGCAAAGTGCTGATGTTGAGGTTGCAAACTCGTTAATGGATAAAGACCCATTACCTGTTTTAGGTGAAGAAGAATGGGCGTTTATTGATGCCTTACCAGAGTACTCGGTGGAAATAGACATCCCCGATACCGAAGACTCAGACCGCCAATATATAATGCAGTGTGGTTCGTTCAGAACTACTGAACGGGCGCAGGAACTCCGAGCGCAACTGGCCCTGCAAGGTTTAGAAGCGCAAATGCTGCAAAGTGATGGTCAAAATGGTCGTTGGTACCGTGTGGTATTAGGGCCGTACGACAGAAAACGAATGGCAGAGCGAGACCGCCATCAAGCAAGACGTGGCAATATTAACAACTGCAAAATCTATTAAGTACACCTATACCTAGAGGATGCAAGGGCCATGGCCGCTAAGCGTTTTTTGAATGTTTTACGTTGACGCAACTTATTAGCATTGGGCGGTCGCATATTGCCCTTGAATTTCCCCCCTATATCCCCCACTTACTTTTCAGGCCCGCGCTAATGCGCATGAGATTTCAGGAGTAGTAAATAGATGACCACGATTGTTTCTGTTCGTCGTAACAACCAGGTAGTGGTGGCTGGCGATGGCCAAGTATCACAAGGTAATACGGTAATGAAAGGCAATGCACGAAAAGTGCGTCGCTTGTATCACAATAAAGTATTAGCAGGTTTTGCGGGCAGCACCGCCGACGCATTCGCATTGTTTGAACGCTTTGAAAGTAAATTAGAAATGCATCAAGGGCATTTAACCAAAGCAGCAGTCGAGTTGGCAAAAGATTGGCGCACCGATCGTTCTTTACGGCGTTTAGAAGCGGTATTAGTTGTGGCAGATAAAGATGCTTCGCTGATGATTATTGGCAACGGTGATGTGGTGCAAACCGACAATGACTTAGTCACGACCGGTTCGGGTGGTTCATTTGCAAATGCGGCGGCCACGGCCCTATTAGAAAACACAGATTTAAGCGCACAAGAAATCGCTCAGAAAAGTTTAACAATTGCTGGCGATATCTGCGTATTTACCAACGCGCATCAAACCGTTGAGACTCTCGAATACTAAATACACGCGTTTTATGACGCAAGCATACCCAATTAAGCAGGAAATATTATGTCGGAAATGACACCCAGAGAAATTGTCCACGCTTTGGACAAGCACATTATTGGTCAAGCAGATGCAAAACGAGCGGTGTCTATTGCTTTACGTAATCGCTGGCGCAGAATGCAGCTAAATGACGAGCTCAGACAAGAAGTTACGCCTAAAAACATCTTGATGATTGGCCCCACCGGCGTCGGAAAGACTGAGATTGCTAGGCGTCTTGCAAAGCTTGCCAATGCGCCGTTCATTAAAGTAGAAGCAACCAAATTCACCGAAGTCGGATACGTCGGTAAAGAAGTCGAAATGATTATTCGCGACTTGGCTGACATCGCGGTTAAAATGACCAAAGAACAAGCTGCCACGAAGGTCAAATTTAGGGCCGAAGAAGCCGCAGAAGAGCGCATTTTAGACATATTAATCCCGCCACCTGAAAACAATTTTGGTACCAAAGAGCCGGTGGAAGACCGCGGTACAAGGCAAGCCTTTCGTAAAAAACTTCGTGAAGGTCAACTCGACGATAAGGAAATTGATATTAACGTTGCCTTACCCCAGGTAGGCGTAGAAATTATGGCCCCTCCGGGCATGGAAGAAATGACCAATCAGCTTCAGGGTATGTTTCAAAGTTTGTCTGGCGATAAAAAGAAGAAGAAAAAACTCAAGATTAAAGATGCGTTCAAAATTTTAGTGGAAGAGGAATCGGGCAAGCTGATTAATCAAGAAGACTTGAAAGAGCAGGCAATAGAAGCACTAGAACAAAATGGTATTGTGTTTATAGATGAAATAGACAAAATCTGTAAGCGAGAAGGTGTTGGCGGCGCGGATGTTAGTCGCGAAGGTGTGCAGCGCGACCTGCTGCCGCTCGTTGAGGGCTGCACGGTATCGACGAAGCACGGTATGGTAAAAACCGACCATATCTTGTTCATTACCTCTGGTGCCTTCCAAATGTCTAAACCTTCAGACTTGATACCAGAGTTGCAGGGCCGTTTGCCTATTAGAGTTGAGTTACAGCCCTTAACCGTGGGAGACTTTGTCAGGATACTCACAGAGCCTAGCGCTTCGCTTACAGAGCAATATCGAGCGCTTATGAAAACGGAGGGTGTCAGTATCGATTTTACCGAGTCGGGAATTCGTAAAATTGCGGAGGCCGCATGGCAGGTAAATGAAAAAACTGAAAATATCGGGGCTCGACGCTTGTATACGGTTATGGAACGCCTAATGGAGGACATTTCGTTTGATGCCTCAGATAAGAGCGGTGAGTCTTTTAGTATTGATGAAGCTTATGTTGATGCGCATCTCGAAGCACTCGTTGACAATGAAGATTTAAGTCGCTTTATTCTGTAATCTTTTTTGCCATGTGCAACTTTAAGATAGGTTAACGAGCTTGTTTACGTTAGCCTATTTTTATATAGCCATAAATATTGTGGCGTATCGAATAGGGGTAAAGCATGGATAATAGTGTTTATAGAATTCAGGCGATACTAGCTTGCACTATTTTGGTTTGTGCATGTTCAATGCTAAGCGTTAGCGCACAAAGCCCTGCGATCTACTCACCCTTTTCAATGCCTGTGGTTATTCCCTCCTTACTTGCCAGTATTTTAGATTTACCCCACTTCGTCACTGCATTTTTGGGAGCAGTACCAATTAGCGCCGTATTTTTTGTTTGTATGCTGAAAGGCAGCGCTAAAGACTTAACTATTTCCAATCTGGGCGTGATCGTTGTGACCATCACTGCTTTTTTAGCTGTGATGTTCAATGCTTTCGGTTTTCAACACGGTCTCGAGCATCAAGGAATGGTGCATACTTTTGCAATTACTGCACTGAATTTAGGTTTTATAATGGCCTTACCCATTATGTTTTGGCGTTATCGCAAACAGCCAACGCTATTCACTTATTTAGGGTTTTATTCGGTATTTTTCATATGGTTTGGTTTTAGCGCGCTTCCTTGGTTCGGTGAACTTCTCTAAACCATCGATTTAACCGCTGATCTGAACTACTTCAGCTTATGTTTGCCTCATATTTATCGACACTATGCATTTGCACGTAGAGCTATTTTATTGCGAGTGATAAACTAGACACTAAAGAAGGAACAGAGATTTACACATCCTTGTGTAGCTTTGCTTCCATTGCATAGTAGATATGTTAATTGGTTTTTTAGCGATTTATTACTGTTCTGAAGAATAGTTTTAAAAAGGGGCATTTTATTTTTCTGGTAAGACTGAATTGGCTAATGGCTATGTTGTTAGTGTTGATGCTAGCGCTTATGCCGCGAGCGAGCGTTGCCCAAGCCAAAATCGAAATTACCGGCATTAACAACGGCGATTTAGAAAAAAACGTGCGCCTGTTGCTCTCAGAGGTCGAAACCCCGCTAGGCCGAATCAATGAGGATAAATATAAACTTACCCTAGTCTCACAAATCCAAAAAGCCTTGCAGGCGTTTGGTTACTATGACGCTGCGGTGGTGATCAACAATTTACGCTTTGTCAAAGTTGACCCCGCAGACGTGGCCTCAAAAAACCAAGTGGTATTTGCAGTGAAAGTCACTTTAGGCGCTGTGGCAATAGTGGAGCGTGTTGTGATGATTAACGATGTTGCTCAAACCGACCAAACCGCGCTTCCAAGCCAGCTAAGTATGGTGATAGAGCAGGTAAAGCAGCTAAGCGGCAAGCCCATTGACCATGCGCGTTACGAAAACCTCAAAAACCGGCTAAAAACCTTCGCTCTTTTGTATGGATATTTTGATTTTAGCTTTCCGCTTCACAAGCTTATTGTGCAGCCTGGGAGCGGCTCACAAAATGCACCTTCAGAGCAGGCGTTAACGAGCAATATTCCAAGTAAAGTCATTATCCACTGGATTTTTTACCTGGGTCAGCGCTATCAATTTGGTGAACTTCAGTTCTTAGAAGAAACCCGCGGCCAAGACATTGCTCGTAATGTAAAACCGTTTAAAGAGGGTGAGTATTTTGACCAAAGTAAACTGGGTGATTTCTCTATTGATATGCAAAGTACCGATTATTTTAATAGCGCAATTGCTCGTGCGAATGCAAAAAATGCCGAAAATTTCAAAGTACCCATCGAGATAATTTTGACGCCAAAACCCAAAGACACCTTCGAGTTTGGCGTGGGAGTATCCACCGATACAGGTCCAAGATTTACGGTAGACTGGTCGCGCCCATGGGTTAATTCAAGCGGACATTCAATTGATGCCCGCTTATATCTATCTCGGCCCCGAAAGTCGGCTGAGTTGAACTATCGTATTCCTATGGCAAATCCTTTAAATGATTTTTTTAACATTCAGGGTAGTTACCGACAGGTTGATGAAAACCAAACACTGAGTGATACCATAAGTCTCGCGGTGCAGCGCCAATGGGGAGCGGTGGAAGACGAAGAGTGGGATAAAATCGCCTTTCTTAAATTTGAACAAGAATCGTTTGTTCAGGGTTTAGCTCCTAAGGAGACAACCAGGCTATTGCTACCCGGTTTCACTTATACCCGTACGCGCAAACGCGGAGATATTTTTGTTACATGGGGAGACTTGCAACAAATTACGGTAGAGGGTGGAAGTAAATCACTCTTATCTGATATTGATTTTTTTAAAGTGACGGCGCGAACTAAATGGATAAGAGAACTGGGTGAGCACCGCTTTATTTTAAGAGCAGATGCTGGCGCAATTTCTACTAGTGACTTTACTAGAGTACCGTCCTCGCAACGATTTTTTGCGGGCGGCGATCAAAGTATTCGAGGCTTTGGCCTAAACGAAGTGTCGGATTTTGATGTTGTGTTAGAAGATAATGAAGAGACAACCATACTACTTGGCGGAAAATATTTGGCAGTGGCGAGCGTTGAATATGCTTATCCGGTCGCTGAAAAATTCAGAGCGGCTACTTTCTTTGATGTAGGCAACGCCAGCGAAGATCCATTATCAAACCTGACCTATGGATATGGAATTGGTATGCACTGGCTGTCACCGATAGGTACGGTGAGAATTTACGCAGCAAGAGGCGTCAGTGATTTTGACAAAACCTTTAGGATTCACCTCGTGATTGGACCGGGCTTGTAATATGAGCATGCGTAAATTTACTCAATACCTCGCCCTAGCATTCTTAACGCTTTGTTTGTTATCTGTTTTGTTGGTCCTAGCCGCAGGCAGTAATTACGGACTGCGGGCAGCTGCGTATTTTGCCAATCAAGTCGATGGCGTCAGTATAGAAGGGATAAAAGGCAGCTTATATTCAAAGGTCTTTATTAATAGCATTCAACTGAATATCGATGAAGGAGTCAACATTAATGCGGGCGACGCTGAAATTGATATTAAGCTCAGTTGTGCCCTTGATCTTGCCGCATGTTTAAGCCATCTCCGTGTGAACAAACTGGATGTTACCTTGCCAGTGGCGAAGGTTGACCAGCTTGAACAAAGCGCTACACAATACATTACATTGCCGATACCGGTTGACATCAAAAATATATCAATCAACCAGTTTACCCTTTCTCAAACGCTTGCAGATGGTTCAGATAAAAAGGCGCATAAGCTGTTAGCAATTGTTAAGCTAAATGTTAAGGAGATATCAGTTTTTGAGCGCGTGAATATCGGCCAGCTTTTGGTTGATGATATACGGCTTTTTGCTAAGCAAACTGCTCAAGTTACAGCACCTGCACAAGCTCTCGCTGAGGGGCCCGCTTTTTCCTTAGAGATGCTTCAAGATATGCTCAAAACCGCGCCGAGCATCGCATTGCCTGAAGTATTTATTCCGGTAAACATGCGTCTAAGGCAAGCGGCGGTGAACAGATTGTGTTGGCAGGTTGACGTTCAGCCGGACCCTAAAAATTGCATGGCACTGAAAAGCGCCGCTGTTGATATACAAAATCAGAGTGTCGATGCAAGGTTGCAACTAGAAGCTGAGGCCTTGTTAGGGTCAAACGGCATCCTTGCCAAGCAACTGCACCTGCAGGCGAAGTTGAATATAGCGAATAATTGGGCCCACAATGTGCGCGCCAGTTTGGTTCAGCAACAAAATACTAATAAACAGGCGGAACTCGTTTTTACTGCACTGGGCAATGCAAGCAGCACAGACTTTGAAGCCATGGTTGTCAGAGAAAATGTTAGGAGTCCCTTGCTCAAGGCTAGTTTACAAGGTGACTGGGCTGCGTCTGAGTTTCCAATTGTATTTGCGGGCAATATTGAGGAGCTTTCACCCTTAAAGCTTTTTTTAGAGGCTGATTTTAATATTGACCTTAGCCGTGCTTCATTCAGTATTGACGGAGATTGGCAGTCCTACCGCATATCTGTTCAAACCGAGCTGATTAGCTCGGTATCTGCGGAAACAGGGCTGTCGAGTTTATCTTTATTGGCAATCATCTCACCGGCTAAACAAAGTATGGCCATCGAAAAGTTTGTAACAGACGGTCAGCTTGGCAAGGTCTCTCTTTCTGGGAACACTGGACTAGAAACATTAAAAGCCAGTCCCAATCCTCTGGCGATTATGTCTGACTTAAAACTGAGTTTGAATGCCTTAAATTTGGGTATTTTCAATCCTGACTTAGCATCAAACATTAATGGTCAACTCTCTTTGACACACGAATTTACCGAAAAGTGGATGCGTGGAGAGCTTATCTGTAAAAACCTCAAGGGCAGTTTTGCGGGTTTTCCGCTGTCGGCCAAGTGTGATGTCAGTATCTCAAAAAATGGTGTTATACATATCAAGCAATTGGCCTTTGACCAAGCCGACAGCAAGCTCAATGCCAGCGGTAAATTTACGCTTCCACATACACAATACCTGCGCTTAAATACTGAAGATATGTTGGCAACTATGGGCCAGCTTAGCTTTAGCGCTGACGTTCCCGATGCCAGTCAGTTTGATAAAGACCTGGCAGGTGCAATTGAGCTAGAGGGCAGCATGAGCGGCAGTTTGAGCGCGCCGAAGATTGCTTTGGTATCGAGTGTTACCGCTTTATTATACGATAATATTGGTTTAGAACAGGCCAATATCGATTTAACTATAGACGCAAACAACAATTATTCAGTTGCTTTAGAAATCAATATTGCGGAACTTGCGATTGATACCTTTGTAGTCAACTCATCTAATATTAGAGCAAGCGGTAATCAAGACGAACACAGAGTCAGCTTAAATGTGCAAACAAAAGATTTTTCAGCGAGTAATACTTTTACCGGAGGCCTAAGGTTAAATGAGCAGGTCACTCGCTGGCGGGGCAGATGGCTAGCGGGTGAAATACGGTTACCGTTTTCGACATTGACTATCGACAATGCAGCCGCGATTGTTGCCAACGTCACCGCCAAATCTTACAGTTTGGGCGACCACTGCTGGATCGCAGAAAATGCCAAAGACAGTATTTGTTTTAGCGATCTAAATTTCGCGGATGATATCGGCACTGGCTTACTTGATATTGCCTATGATATCGCCAGCATTCCTCGCCATTACACTCCAGAGATGGTCTTGCCAGATACTTCTTTACCCTTAAAAGGCAATGTCACTGTTCATTATTCAAAAGCAAAGGGTCTCAACCTAAAAGCATATAACAATATTATTGGCGGTGTTTTAGAAACAACTAGGCATACCCTTGATTTAACCGCGATCATCGCTAATTTTACGGTAGAAAACGAAACACTTAGCACAGTTGTTCACGCGGGAAGTGAGAGAACCGGTATCGTTGGTTTACGTTCACAACTTGATTTGAGGCCAGAGCAACGTAATCATGTCGGACGGCTGGTCATTGATAATTTTGATCTTAACTTATTTCAGCGCTTTATTCCGAGCACGCAGAGCATACTGGGCATGGTCAATGCTGACATAGGCTTTGATGGACCATTAATCGAGCCTGTCTTAAACGGCCAGTTAACGGTCAGTTCAGGAGAGCTCATCCTCGATGCTTACACTTATCCGCTGAGCGATTTCAATCATACGATGATTTTTGCCGGGCAGATGGCATCAATGCAGGGCAGCTTTCAGCTAGGCAAAGGAACAGGCACATATAATGCCGATGTTACCTTCGCCGCTCCCTTTAGCATAAGTGGCTCGCTAAGTGGCAAAGATATGCAATTTGCTTTTAGTAACAGTAAAGCGCAAATATCACCCGATTTAACGTTTAAGATATCGCCAAGCGATTTAATGTTAAAAGGGGTGGTAGCGATCCCAAGCGCACAAATCAAAGTTGAGGAGCTACCTGAAAATGCCAGAATGCCTTCGTCAGATACCATAATTATTGGTCAAAAAACTCCTGAGCCCGTTGTTCCCTTAGCCATGGATATTGATTTAAACATTCAAATAGATAAAGCGAAAAGGGGCTTTGTAACAGTCGATGCGCTCGACCTGGAAGCGACATTATCAGGAGATTTAAGCTTTAATCTTGAACAAAAACGCAGTACTACAGATGATTCTTTTCAGCCCATGCGTACGACCCTAAACGGACAAGTAAATGTATTAGATGGCAGCTATGAGGCCTACGGTCAAATGCTCGTGATCAGAGCTGGGAAGATATTCTTTAATGGCGAGCCAAGTTTGCCGCAATTTGATATTCGGGCAATCCGCAATCCCCTCAATACTGAGGGCGACGTGATTGCTGGCTTGCACGTTACGGGCAACCCTGTAGTCCCAAGAGTTGAGCTATTTTCTGAACCGCCGATGACGCAAGCGAAACAACTTTCATATCTACTGCAAGGTAGAGACCTCAGTACCAGAGGGGCGAATGCCGGTTCGAGTACCGAAACAGCGTTGATTAACGCGCTAGTGAGTTTTGGGGTAGGACGCAGTGAAAACAGATTAGGACAATTAGGGGATGCCTTAGGCTTTGATTCGCTAAATATGCAAACCGCCGGCGCTGGCGACAACTCTCAGGTGCAAATAACCGGTCGAATCGCTGAGGACATTCAAATTACCTATGGTATTGGTGTGTTAGACCAAGCCAGTGAAGTGATATTGAAATATCAAATTATGCCGCAGTTATTTATTGAGGCAAAAAGTGGTGCCTCCAGTGCGGTAGATTTGTTTTATCAGATTTCACGAGGACAGGCAGACTAGCGCGCATTTTACGCTGTTTAGCAAAAAGCACTTTACCAGCGAAAATGCGCCTAGCCTTAAATTACTATCCGAAAAACTAAGGGTCAAGCAGCTTGTCCCATCATATCTTGATAGTAAATTGCCATTAGCGAATAGCGGTTTCTTATCTCAAGTTTGCGATAGATATTGTGGCAGTGAAACTTGACGGTACGCTCGCTGATAAATAGCTGATTAGCAATTACCTTGTTAGGCAAGCCCTCCAAGATTTTCTCGGCGATTTGCTTTTCACGGTTTGACAATACTTCTCTATGTTTTAAAAATGACATAAATATCTCCTTTATTTGTCATATAGCGTTGCTAGTTTTGCTGTCGCCCGCGTCGTTCGATGTATTGAACGCCGGTTTTTGACAGCTTGATGATATGTTGCGCACTAGCGATGGTTTCGCTGCGATGCGCAATCATAATTTTGCTTATCTTTAATTGGCTTAAGTGTGCATTGAGCTGTTGCTCGGTGGCTGAGTCTAAATGACTACTCGCTTCGTCGAGCAGCAACAGTTGAGGCTCCTGATATAAAGCCCGAGCGATCAATAAGCGCTGCTTTTGACCGCCGCTGAGCGCATCTCCCATATCCCCAATAGTGGATTGATACTGCATAGTCATGTTCATGATATCGTCATGAATGCAGGCGATTTGTGCGCACATCACCGCTTTTTCGATGTTGATGTTGTCTTCAAATTGACTGATGTTTTCGAGAATACTGCCCGAGAGAAGTTGGTCATCTTGCAGCACTGCAGCGATACCGTGTGCACTGCGGTTTTCAGGGCGAAGTTTCAGACCATTGATAAAAATATGACCACTGTTGGCCTCTAGTAAGCCTAGCAAACAGTTCAGTAAGGTAGACTTTCCGCAGCCGCTTGGGCCAATAATGGCAAGACTTTCGCCTGCATTTAGCCTGAAATTGACATTTTCAAAAACATAGGGCAAATCAGCGCCATACCGGTAGCTGAGCGCTCTCACGTCAATATGCGCAGTTGCTGTGAGTGCTGCAGTGTCATCAGCACCTTGCTCTGCATTTTTGTTGGCAAGTGTTGCTACCCGCAAAGATTGTTGAGCCTGTAGTTGATGAGTCAATTCTGGCTTGCTGAGTAAAATATCAGAGACGCGCTGAAGGTGAACGCTCAGCATTTTAAATTCGATCCACGTATCAATTAAGCTGCTCATGGATTCGACAAAGCGAGTTTTATAGCTAACAAAGGCAAACAGCATGCCGACGCTTAGGCTTTGTTCAAGCACTAGCAACGCAGCTAAATAGACAACGGCTAAGTTTTCTATCCCAAACATCAGCTTATTAATAGTGGTAAAACGAATATTCCACCTAGCCAGATGAATGCGTTTGTTCATGGCAACGGTAAATTTATTCAGCCATTTAGCATGCGAGGCATTTGTGGCGTTGCCTAATTTTAACGTACGAATGGCCCTAATACTTTGCATGAAATAGCTTTGCTGTTCGGCATCAGCATAGAGGGTCTCTTTGTTAAGTCGGCGCACTGGGTAAAAGAATAGCCAGCGCAGCAGGCTGTAAAATATCACTACGACAATTACCACCAAAGTAAGCTTAAAAGAGTATGCGAGCATTACGGCTAGGGTAATGAGAGCCATCAGACCATCAATAATGGCTGTCACAATTCCCGACGTGATCAACTCGCGAATGTGCTGCACTGAATCAAAGCGACTAACAATGTCACCCATGTGCCGTCGAATAAAATAGGGGACTGGTAATGAAAGCAAATGCGAAAATACGCTTGATGATAAAATCAAGCTAAAACGCATTGAAAACGCCAACATGACACGCTCGCGTAAAAACTGCGTAGCGGTATCGATAATAAGCAGCAAAGCAAAACCCATGGCCAGTGCCATTAGCAGAGCTTTGTCTGCTTTAATGAGCACCTCATCGACTACCGTTTGCATATAAAACGGTGACGCTACGGCAAACAGCTGCAGCAGCAGTGATAAGCCAAGCAGTATCAATAATTGACGTTTTATGCCGATCACGTTTTTTGCAAAGTCACGGAGACGCAGGCCATGCTCTGGTTTTACCTTGGTAAAGTCTTGATTAGGGCTCAGCTCAAGTGCCACTCCGGTAAAACTTTGATCGACTTCTTTGATTGGTACGAATCGTTTACCGAGGGCTGGGTCGGCAATATATATACCTTTGCGGCTAACCTTTGTGAGCACCACAAAGTGTGAAAAATTCCAATGCAAAATGGCGGGACGCTGCAGTTTGTCAAGCTCCTCTAAGGGGACTTTTAAGGGGCGTGACGACATGCCAATACGTGCGGCTTGTTCAATAATGGTTTTCAGCGTTACGCCTTGACCGTCGTTGTTTAAATCCAGGCGCAGCTGCGACAGACTAATGCCGTTTCCATAGAAGTTAGCAATCATGGTTAGGCATGCCATTGCGCACTCGTTGGCTTCATTTTGCATCACCAACTTGAAACGTCTAAAAGAGCTGAAGTGCAATGCGCGGGTGATGTTTTGGTGAGATAGACTTTGTGTATTCATTACAAACTCCCTTTCATGCTATACAGCGGAGAGAGCAACCATTCAAACAATGAACGCTCCGACAGAACCACGTCAGCCTGCACAGTCATTCCTTCTTTTAAGGGGATTTGTTCGCCTTCGGCTGCGATATAGTTTTGGACTAAGCGTGCGCGCACCATAAACACCGGCTCTTGAATAGAAATGGCATGCGCATGAGTTTCGTTAGGCAGGGTAATAGTTTGAGAGACTTCGGATATCTGCGCGTTTAATGTACCGTATTTTTGATAGGGGAAGGCATCTAAACGCACTCGGACATCTTGCGAAGTGCCAATGAAACCGGCCGCACTTGCGGGTACCGCTAGTTGCAGCTGCATGTCTTGATCAGGGTGTGCGAGCTTTAACAACACGCTAAAGCGCCCGATGTCATCACCTGCTTGAGCATGTAAATTATTGACTATTCCGTCGCGAGTGGCGTAAATGGTATAGCTGTGCTGACTCTGGAGATCTTTAATTTGCTGTTCGACAGGAAGTTGCTGTAGCTCGGTTTGGGTGCTTTGCTGTGCTACTTGTTGCGCTAGCTTCGCGTATTGGGCACTTAATTGCGTTTGCGTAATATCATTGTCAGAGAGTTGCTGAGTAAACTGTGCCTGCTGCTGGCGCATACTAAGCAAAGTTTGTTTAGCAGCGTTCAATGCATTAAGGCTAACGAGCTGTTGAGCATATAAGCCATCGAGCTTTTGTACATCGAGTTGCGCCATCTCAATACGTTGATTCAGATATCGCATTTGCTGCGTGATGGCTTTATGCTGGCGCTCTGCTGATATGAGCTGCTGAGATAAAAATGCTTGTTGCTGCTGGTTCTCGTAGGCGAGTTCTTGCTGAGTGTCTTGCATTAGCTGGAGTTGATACTGCAACTGAAGCAGTTGTTCTGCAAGGTTTTGCTCGCCCATAATCAAAAGGCTAGGCCGTTTTACGCTGAGCAGAGGCTGTCCCTGCGAGACGGTATCACCATTTTGAACATAGACCTGAGTGATCACTCCCACACTTTCTTTAGGACTAATTGAGACACTAGGCTGTTGAGTCGTGATGTAGCCTACGACGGTAGTTTTTTCAGTAAAAGAATGGTTAATTAGCATGGCAATCATTGCCGCCACCCAAATCAGCAAGGCAGAGCAAATCACCCACGCTCTAAACGATGGTGTTAATAAAGCTGGGCCATGCTGCTGAAGACTTAAAGCTTGCCAGGCTGACTCTCGGTATAAAGTGTTGTTTGCTTTCACTTTTGCTTATCCTGTCTCAATTTTTGATGAGCTCAGCGTAAATCTTTGGGCAAAAGGTGGCAGTTACAGTGAAGCCAACAAATACTAAAATTGAGAGCCAGCACCTCTATGTCCAGTTTTTAAGAGGGCATTTAGCAAAGGCCGATGCTGGCTGCATTGCTTAGGGAGCGCTTAAAATTAACAGCGTATCGGCGTGTGTCTCATTTTTGAGGGGGCACTTTAGAAGCGAATGTAATGTCTATGATATGAATTTAAAAAGCAGCAAATTTTTTTTACGTTCCTATAAAAAAGACAGCTGTCTTTTTTGTCTGTTTAGCCTCGTTTATTTGCTAGAGTGCTTTAGGCCGTTACAAACTAGGCAATATGACTCAAACTAAAATCTTATTAATTGCTGGTTGTGCCGGATTGGTATCCACGGCTGTTGGATTAATTACCTTTTGCCTTAGTTGGTATTTTTACGACGTTATGCCAGGGCCAATTCCAAGGTAGGGCATACGGCATTCAGCGTGTGTTAAGCGCCAAGGTCAAAGTCTTTTTGAATCATGAAGTCATCAATCACGGCGGCTTGATCCATGCCCTAAAGTGGCAGCTCTGATTTATTTCATACTGAAGACTGACCCGAAGAAAAATACCCATAGTAACAGGTCAACTTAAATATTGGGGTTCTTTTACTTAACGGTAGGATTCTGATAATTTATTTATCAGTTGGCAAAAAACACTTTCGTGGCAAGGTGTCATGAGCTTAAGCTCTTAATAATGAAACCTCACAGATTGTAAATATTAATTGGTAATAATGATTCGAATAGCACACTGGGAAATAGATCCCCAAGATCGCACAGTAACAAATACGAAATCTGGTAATGCACATACAACAGAGCCTAAAACCATGTCTGTGTTGCTCTTGTTAATCGAGCGAGATGGGCAAGTAGTTAGTCGTGACGAGTTCATGCAAATAGTGTGGAGTGGCCGATTTACGGTAGAAGAAAGTTTAACGCGCTGTATTTCTGAATTACGCAAGATTTTTGGCGATAGTCCTAAAAATCCACAATACATAAAAACAATACACGGCAGGGGATATCAACTGCTGGTCAAAGCCACTTCGAGCAGTACCCAAAGTAATAAAGGGGCTAATGTTAATAATGAAAAAAGCCAAGGTGCTTATATTACTATTGCGTGCATGATGATATTTGCATTAGTCGCTTGGTGGATTTACGTCGCTTTGGTCCCTTTTCAAAAAGAGGTGGTGGCAGAAGCAAATCCCGTAACCGTTGAAGCAAGCGCTCTTACAAAAAATATTGCAGAGGATGTTCTTTCTATAAATGGCTTTCCCAGCAAGATTGTTCTTAGCCCCGGTGCCAACGAAAATGAATTCGAAATTATCATAGATAAGGCACAACAAAACGCTAGCGATAATAACATTGTAAACATTCAGATAAACGACAGCGATGGTCTCGTAGTTTGGCAGGGCATCCGAAATTTTGATACTCGGTCAGACCGCATACTTATGGCTGAAGACCTTTCACAAATTCTAGTCAAGATAGATAGCTCGAAGAAAGCCCCTGAATTTGTAAAATTGCCTGCAGATTTACAAGTCCAATATCAACACGCAATATACCTTATCAATAGAAGAGGTCAGGACAATTTAAACGACGCAATTGAAATTCTTGACAGAATATTGAGCCAAAGGTCTGACTTTGTCATGGCGTTTATTCAACAAGCCGTTGCGATTAGAAGCCTAAGCCTTTACGAAACCAACATTGAAGAGCGACAAAAATTTCTAACTCGATACGAGCTATTATTAAAACAGGCCAAAGCGATAGCACCTGATCACCCTGTAACAATGGCTGTGTCTTATAATTTTAATGTGACTGAGGCTAGTCTTGCGGAGTATGAACAGGTTCTAAAAGCGGCTGTTGAATACGCTCCGGCTTGCGTGATATGCGTCAGAGAGCTTGCTGAATTTTACCTGCATATTGGGTATTTTGAAAAAGCAGCAAAGCTTGTTGAAAAACATCTTGATTATTTTCCATTGTCGATTTTGATGCATAGCTATTTAGCTATCATTTATAGCCATCAAGGAAATATTGAACTTACATATTCTCAGGCACAAGTTGTCGAGTCTCTGGGAGAAAATAGAGGCTTTGATGCCTTAAGTTTGAAAGTTCAGGTCGCTATGATGAAAGGAGATACTTCAGCTTATCTCGGTTTACGAGAAGAGCTATTAGAGCAACACCCCGTCTACCTTCAACATGCTCAGGTAATCGATGCACTTATGGCCATGAATACAGAAGAAGCGAAAGCCATAATTAGGAACATGCCCTTTCTTGATTTTAATTTAGCCCTTAGCGCTGGTATGTTCGAGGAATTATTGGTTCGCATAAATAATAACCTAAGCAATGGCCAAATTAGAGATTTTAAGTTCATCCATGGTTACCTAAATCCAGAATCATACCTAGTATACGAATACTCAGTAAACTTGCTTAATTTTAAAAACTCTGAAGAGGTCCTTAATTTGTTCACAGATGTTGGAATGCTCACCTATTGGCAAGAAAACAGACAATGGCCAGATTATTGCCACTTTATTGAATACCATAAACAACGCCCTTCTTATTGCCCCTAATAAAACATAAATATTTGAATTTATTATATAAAATTTAACCTTAAAACAATTCTTTAGGTTTTCTTTAGGAATGATTAGCTTTCCGTCAGGATTTAGAGCGTAGCATCATGTGTACTCGATGTCGGTTCGTCAAGACCGTGAGCTTAGTTTGCCGGGTGAGTTGCTTACAAGAATCGAAGATTGAACGTCTTCGCCTAACTAACACCGCGAGCAAACGCGTTTGTGACTTTGTGACAAAACTGGTCTTGAACTAACTCAAACAAGAAGCTTACGCGGGTTGCTGTGCAACGATGCGTTAAATTTGCAAACACTAAAGGATTACTATGAAATATTCAAAATGCTTACTCGCCGCGGCGCTTGCCTGCTCATGTGTTGCTGCATCGAAGGCAGCGATTGCTCCTGTTAAGTTCGAGTTTACTCAAAGCGGATTCTACAGTTATGAATTCGATCAAAACGGTGACCTAGTAAAAGGAGCACTGACTAACGCATCTATCACAGGTTCCTTCACTGGCATGGACATGGACGGTGATGGCCAAATTTATGCCCGTGGCCAAGTGGCCGCAGACTTCGGCTTCGGTCCATTTGGAAATGAACTAATTGCTGCTGAAGTAACATTTAACGGCTTTGGCACAACAAACGGTCCGCAAACTATAGTTTATGATAGCACTGGGATTGATGCTTTCGGCGGTCCAAGTGATATGACAAGTCTTTTTAGTACATTTATGGGCATTGCTTATAACTTAGACGGTGGAGCGCTTGGTGACACCCCAGACGAGGGTCTAAGTTTAGGTTTATTTGCACCAAGTACTAACTTTACTGTGGGCTCCTTATTCGCGACTTACTGGGATGATCCAGACTACTTAAAGGGCGAAGTTACGGGTGTTTGTGATGGCATTATCTCTTGTGCTTCCGTATTCGAGGCTGTACCTGCTCCAACTCAGTCTGGTGCTGCCGCAATAACGCCGTTTTTCTTAACTTCAGAAACACTGCAAATGAAGCAAATAGCGGTGCCGACTCCGGCTCTTTATGGTCTTTTCGCTAGCATATTTGGTGGTTTGTTTATGCTCAGACAAACTAGAAAAGCGTACGAAGAATAAAGCGTTTTAAACACATTTTTCCTCCCTAGGTAATGCGGCGTTGCCTTATCGCAGCGCCGTGTCACTTTTAGTTATCTGTATGACAACAATTGCGAGTGCGCTTTAAGCCATTAACTACACAATTTGTAAATTAACCTAACTTTATCATGACGCTCCTCCCGTCATCGTCACGCAGGTTTAGACCTCCCAATGCGTCGCTTTGAGACATGCGCCTGCAGCATCTGCGTCGCTTGCAGCTAAATGCGACCAACTTCTCATGCTTGCAGTCACCGCACAAGACGCGCAAAAATCCGAAGTCTAACCGACCACAACGAAGAAACTCATGTTCAACATTTGGGGTGCGCAGTATTGCTGTTTGGCTCAAATAATTAGCTAGTTTTTATCAAACTGTATGAAGGTCTTGCAGTAATAAACAAATATGAGTCGTGTTCTTGGTATCATGTATATACGATATGCTGTTAGAGCGTGTAATAGCGCCGAGTAATAAAATAGAGAGGAATATGGAAACAGAACATTTTAAACGTAGTGTTATGCCTATACTTATTAAGATAAGATCGCTGTTTTTATTATTAATATTAGCTGGTTACTGCTCGCCGTCGTTCTCTGCAGAATGTGTTGTTTTGCTTCACGGCTTAGCCAGAACAGCGAGTTCGATGGAAGCCTTAGAAACCAAACTAAGCAGCGAAGGCTTTTATGTAGCAAATATCGATTATCCTTCGCGTGAGATGACTATCGAGGCACTATCGGAGCTCGCTATCGCTCAAGGTATTGAGGGCTGTAAAAAAGCCAAAGCTAGCCCCATTAATTTTGTGACTCACTCTTTGGGGGGAATATTAGTTCGCCAATTTTATAAAACTAATCAACAAGAAGACCTTAAGCGAGTCGTTATGCTAGGTCCACCAAACAAGGGGAGTGAGGTTGTTGATAATCTCAAAGATGTCCCAGGGTTTGAGTTTTATAATGGCCCAGCAGGCATGCAGCTTGGCACCGGTGAAAATGATGTGCCAAAACGGCTAGGACCCGTTAATTTTGATTTAGGTGTTATCGCTGGCACTCGCTCTATAAATTTTATATTGTCGAGGTACTTACCTGACCCAGATGACGGAAAGGTCTCTGTTGCCAGCACCAAAGTAGAGGGGATGTGCAGTTTTTTAACACTGCCGGTCAGCCACACTTTTATGATGAGCGATGATGACGTGATCGTCGAAGTGATTGAGTTTCTAAAGTCAGGTGCGTTTGTTCATGTCGACGCATTGAACTTTTGTGGGTCGAGTATGCAAGCCAGTAGAAAATTTTAAATTTAAGCAAAACATATTAAGTGCAGAGGGTAAAAATGTCGAATATCCAGAATCAAAAACGCCCCAAAACCTTGTCTAAAAAAGTCCGCATCATTATCGGTTTATTGTCGCTTCCCTCGTTGATGCTAAGCGCAATGTTGATTAGAACTGCGCTGAACGATCAGTGGGATACGGTAGATGCATTTGAAGTTGTTTATGCCGGCGTAGGGATTTTCGCCGCGTATATTGCGCTAACAGGCAAACGTTTTTTTTGAACTTTATGGTCATGTAGTCAATACAAATACCAATAGTGCGGCTTTGAAGATAACATTCAATTGAGTATCGTGCGCCACAGGAGCAAAATCTACTATGCAAGAAGTCACAACAAAAGCGCCAGGTAAAAGTGGCATTGTAAAGCTCGCCATACCAATATTGATTGCGATAATTGCACTGTTGATTTATAACTTTCAGAGCATCGACGGATACCAAAAATTATCTGATGATATTGGTCAAAGTATGATCAAAGACCCCGCAGTAAGTGCCGTTTTACTGACATATCGTGACAATCAAAACATCAAAGAACTGACCATTAACATAAAAGGTGCTACCGGCGAGCTTGGCGCTTATCGCGATGACGTGGTCAATTTTGTGTGTACATCAGATTTTTTAAGTAACGCGATAAAAGACTCCGATAGCGTGGATGTAAAAATAACGGCCTCTTTGCGTAAAAAAGATAAATACCTCGATATAAGTGTGACAAATTCACTTTGCTCAGAGCGCAACTAAGGTGCCCATTGCTTGCGAGCTACGGTACTAACTCATGAAATATGTTGAGATTTTTTGGGTCTTTTTAAAGCTGGGTTGCACGTCCTTTGGTGGCCCGGTTGCTCATTTAATCTATTTTCGTCAGGCTTTTGTTGAGCAACACAAGTGGTTAAGCGAGCAAGAATATTCAAACATCATAGCATTATGCCAAGCGCTACCTGGGCCGGCGAGCAGTCAAGTTGGCTTCACTGTTGGTCTAAATAAAGGGGGCTTGCTTGGTGCGCTACTGGCCTTTATTGGATTTACACTGCCGTCTGTATTCCTGCTGTTGGTGTTTGCCAATTATCTCTCGTTATTCGATTCCAGTGCAGGTCTTGCCGCCTTGCAAGGCTTGGCAATTTTGGCATTTGCCGTAGTGTTGCACGGCGTATTAGGAATGGGCAAAAACCTATGCTTTGATACATCAAGGTTTTCAATTGCGCTACTGACGTTTATAACGATGCTGCTGGCAGAATCAATATTAACGCAGGTTGCGGTGATTGTTATTGGTGGCTTACTCGGCTTTATTTTAATTCAAGCATCGCCTTATGACACTTCGACCAACATAAACAATAGCGTCAAAAGTAAAAAAGGGCTTAAGCTTGCACCATCGATTAGCTGGGCAGCGGTGCTGCTGGGCCTATTTTTTGCGCTGCCATTTATATCTGACACAGCCAATCAATTTTATCGCTCAGGCGCACTGGTGTTTGGTGGTGGGCACGTAGTATTGCCATTGCTCGAAGAGGCGGTTGTTGCAGCAGGTAAAGTATCTCAGGCTGATTTTTTAGCTGGCTATGGTGCCACTCAAGCGGTGCCCGGGCCGATGTTTACGTTTGCGACCTATCTTGGTTTTTTACAGTCTGAGGATGGAGGCTTACAGGGAGCCCTTATCGCAACCGTCTTTGTATTCTTGCCCGGTTTTTTACTGGTGCTAGCTATCTATCCGTTTTGGCAAAAGCTAAGTGCCAATACTAGCTTGCAAAACGCGATATCTGGTGCAAACGCTGCAGTGGTAGGTTTGTTGGCCGCTGCTCTGTACGACCCGATTTTTACACATGCTATTGGCCAGCCTAGCGATATGGTAATTGCAGCCCTTGCATATGCAGGCCTCGCTCGATTTAAGCTACCGGTATTGTGGGTAGTATTTGGCTGCATCGCTATTAAACTAGCTATGGTGTTCGTGCCCTATTAATAAAATTTAGGCTCGTAATATCGTAGATAAGGACGGCATGATTGCCGATGCATTTAATAAAAGGAAGCAATAATGCCTGAACAACGACACCATCAAATTCATTACTTAGAAATTCCGACACCGGATATAGCTGCCAGCAAAGCATTTTTTGAAGATGCTTTTGACTGGCGATTTGTCGACTATGGGCCAGATTATACTTGTTTTGTTGGACAGCAAATTGAAGGTGGGTTTTTTACATCTGCACATGCCATGAATAGTGAACAAGGAAGCGCTCTAGTAGTACTTTATTCAAAATCTCTCGAAGACAGTCTAAGTAAAGTGCAGGCGGCGGCTGGAACAATCAAACAATCAATTTTTAGTTTTCCGGGTGGACGGCGTTTTCATTTTGTTGACCCAAGTGGTAATGAATTTGCAGTTTGGAGCGAGTAACAGAACTTCGAAGCATTAATCATCCAAAAACCTGAGGTCGCACAGCAAGGAAATTTATATTTCTATTGCTCGACTAAATCACTACACTTTCACCGATTTTAATTTATAAGGATAGCGGATGAAAATAAGCATGATAAAGGTAATTGCGCTAACAACACTGATGTTGTTTTTAAGCGGCGCGCATGCCACTGCCACGTTTAGCTTTAGCGAAACACAAGAGGCAACTACTCCCACAGTGGTTGTATTTGTATCAGACCCACAAGCATTGAGCTCAATGGCAAGCACACTTGACACTCAAAGCAACGGTGCTTTAACAGCCTTACTTTCTCACAATAAGTTCGATGCAAAACTAGGGAGTACGCTGCATTTGCAAATGCTCGCGGGTGTACAAGATATTCTAGTAGTAGGAGTTGCTTCAGCGGATGCGCTTGATGCAGCCACCTTGCAAAATATTGGAGGCAGTATCGCAGGGGCGTTGAAGTCGACTACCACAGATGTTAAGGCCAGTATTTTTGTAGAAAATGTGAATAGTGATTCAGACTTCGCTGCGGCTCACATCGCCTATGGCTATGACCTTCGTCACTACAGTTTTGATAAATACAAGACGGTGAAGCACGACGGAAAATCAACAGTTGCGTTGATTTCAGATAATGCGAGTGCCAATAAAGATCTCTATGAAGGCGATCTACAATACTTGGCTGATGGCGTGCATCTGACCCGTGATATCGCATCAGAGCCAGGTAAAAGTATGTACCCTGTGGAGTTTGTTGAGCGGGTGAGCGCGATGTTCAAAGGTGTCAAGAATGTGAATATTGACGTGCTTGACGTGGCGGATATGGAGCGACTAAACATGGGTGCTTTGCTGGGTGTGGGTCAAGGCTCAATTCATGAGCCGCGCATGCTGGTGATCAACTACAAAGGCGGAAATAAATCAGATGCACCTATCGCTTTAGCTGGTAAGGGCATTACCTTTGACACCGGTGGCATCAGCCTAAAAGGCAATGAAAACATGTGGCAGATGAAGTCAGATCTGGCTGGCGCTGCTGCGGTTGCAGGGACACTTTATGCGGTAGCTAAACGCGGCGAAACCGTCAATCTAGTGGGCTTAATGCCGCTTGCTGAGAATATGCCCGCAGAAGACGCTATTCGTCCTGGCGACGTACTCAACACCATGCAAGGCACAAGTATTGAAATTATTAGTACGGATGCCGAAGGTCGCTTGGTGTTATCTGATGCGGTCTACTATGCGCAAAAAACATTTGAGCCCAAAATGTTGTTAAACATTGCTACCTTAACCGGCTCAGCCGCTCGTGCGTTAAGTGATGAATATGCAGCCGTAATTACGCGCGATTTTAGTTTGTCTACGCAAATGATGGCTATCGGTAAAAAAACCGGTGAAGACGTTTGGCCTTTGCCGTTGCATCCTAATCACTATAAGCAAATTCATTCAGACATCGCCGATATTAAAAACTCTGGCGCAGGTAATCCTGGTGCTAGCGTTGCCGCAGCAGTAATTGGTACGTTTGTCGCTGATGATTTACCTTGGGTGCATCTAGATATTGCCGGTGTAGACTGGTTATCTGACAGCATCGATACTGCCCCAAAAGGCAGCCAAGGCTGGGGCGTAAGGTTTATGGACCAGTTAGTAAGAGACAACAAATAAGGCTTAATAACCCTACATTGGCATTACTACGATTAGTCATATATTGCTAGGTTTGGGAATTGCTTGTTAAAAAGCGCGTTAGCGTCTTCAATTTTCATGAAGGTGGCTGCGCGCTTTTTTGTGCTTTGCAACAGTCTGCGCTTGATGTGCCTTAAGCGATGTCGGTAAAGCTCAGCATGAGATAATACCCAGCCACCGTTAAAGGCAAGGACACGATGGTTGAAATGGCAATAATTTGTGCCGCTAGCTGGTGGTTGCCGCCGATTTTACGAACCATGACGTAGCTTGCCGCGGCAGTAGGGCTCATGGCCATTAAAAACACCACTCCCAACGATATGCCAGTAACACCAAACCATATAGCCAAGGACACTAGCACCAATGGGTAAACGATGCATTTTCCAACACTTGCGAGCAGCACCATACGCCACTCGCGCCCTAAACTTCTAAACCTTAATGAAGCACCCGTGCACAACAACGCTAAGGGCAATGTTAATTGTGCGAAGTAACCTAAGCTATTTGTCACAAAGGTCGGTGTTGGTAGCGCAAAGTAAGAAACACCCACACCAGCAATAATACTTAAAATGATAGGATTGCTAACAATGCCTTTACTAATGCGCTTGAGACTGACTGCTGAGCCTTCAAAGACGTTTAGTACCGTTACCGACAGCACATTATAAACAATCGTCAAGGCTCCTAGGTAGATTGACGCATAGGCTAAGCCTTCTTGACCATAAGCATTGGCGCAATACGCCAGTCCAATAATGCCCATATTAGACCGAAAAGCTCCTTGCACAATCACGCCTTTGTCGTGCCGGTTTTGCACGCGATATATGACCCAAAGTAAATATGTGAAGAACACAGTTAAGGTGCCAAAAATTCCGATGGCGATAGTTTTAGGATCGGTCAGTGAACTGATGTCGCTACTGCTGATATTAACGAAAAGTAGTGCAGGTAGAGCATAATTAAAGATGAGTCGAGAGGCTTTTTCTACGAAGCTATCGTCTAATAAGCCTTGGCGATAAAAACCATAGCCAATGATAATCAGAATTAAAACCGGCCCAATGACGGTAAGTGAAAACGCTACAAACGCCTGCAGAGGAGTGGAAGATAGAATAATACTACCCCTAGGGGCTTACTAATACGTGCTTGAATTATCGCATATCAATTGATTTAAGAATACTGCCGAATGCGCGGGCGCCATGCTTTTGAATTTGCTTATCGAAGTACCAACTGCCCAGTATGGGAATGTTAATGTGTCCTTTCGATTCCCACTTGACCAAAGTCCCGCCCTCGGTTTCGCTTAAACTTATTAGGCCAAGCTCGTGTTGATATGGCAGGGGTTTACTGTATTCAATTAAATAGCCCAGTTGAAACGGGCGTTCAAATTTGACTATCCGCTCATGCAACACTGACTTGCCGGCGACGATTTCACGCAAAGCACCAAGCCCATTTTTATCGTCAGCGCCTTCTTCTATTAAACGTGACTCATCTACTCCTTTAAACGAGTCGTAGTTTGCATGGTCGCTTATTGCTGAAAAGACCTCTTCAATAGGCTTGTTAATTTGTCTTTGAATTTGAATATGAAACATTTTAATCAGCCATCATAAATTGAATGGACAGTTGCACGACTATCCGCGCAACTCTCGTCGCAGGATCTTACCAACAGTCGACTTTGGTAGCTCGTCGATAACGTTTATTTCTTTGGGTACTTTGTAATTTGTGAGGTGCTTTTTGCAATGCTCAACCAATGCAGCTTGGTCATAATCTTCAGTAACCGTTACATAAGCACATACACGCTCTTGCGTGCGGTCATCAGGTTTACCAACCACAGCAGCTTCTAATACCGAAGGGTGCTGGGTGAGAATATCTTCAACCTCATTAGGATAGACATTAAAGCCCGATACGATGATCATATCTTTTAGACGGTCAACAATTTTAATGCAGTTGTCGGCAGTGATCACGCCGATATCACCGGTTTTAAAATATCCATCTTGGGTCATGACCTTATCGGTTTCATCTTGACGTTGCCAGTAACCTTTCATGACCTGTGGACCTTTAACTGCGATTTGTCCTTCTTGACCCTCACCTACTGGCTGATCGTTTTCATCAAGTAGCAAGATATGCGTTTCGTCCAATGCAGGACCGACTGTGCCCATGTGCTCTTTGCCAGGAAGGTTAAAAGAAACAACTGGAGACGTTTCTGATAAGCCGTACCCTTCAGTCACAGAGCAACCCGTTGTTTGTTGCCATAAAGTCGCAGCAGAACGGGTCAGCGCGGTGCCACCCGACATGGTTAGTTTAAGTTTACTGAAATCGAGTTTCTTGAAGTCGGCTTGTGCACATAAGCCCATAAACAAGGTGTTAATGCCAGCAAATGCAGTAAATTTATGACCTTGTAATGATTTCACAAAGCCGTCCATATCCCTTGGATTGGGGATCAGCAATATCATCGAGCCTTTCGCAAAAAAAGTCATCATACAAACAACAAACGCGTAGATGTGGTAAAGCGGAAGTGGGCAAACTACTAGTTCTTCGCCATCTACTAGTGCCTCGCCAAGCCGGCTAAGAGTTTGCAGACTGTTTGCTAACACATTTTGGTGAGACAGCTCTGCACCTTTGGAGACTCCAGTTGTCCCGCCGGTATATTGCAGGAAGCAGGTGTCATCTAAGTTTGTTGCTGGTCGAGCTTGCAGTGTCAGCCCTTCTGCCTGCTCAAATATTTGTGTATAACACGTGTATTCGGCATGCCCAACCGGCGCGTTACTTAATAGCTGTGCAGCGCTAGTCACAATCACATGTTTAATCGAGGTGTTGGCTTTGATGTTTTCATATTTAGGTAGCAGGTCAGATAAAATGACTAATGCTTTGGTACCTGAGTCGTTAAACTGGTGCTCCATTTCGCGCTCGGTATATAAAGGATTGGTGTTTACTACCACTAAGCCAGCTCGCAGTGCTCCGTAGACTGCAATTGGATGCTGTATTAGGTTAGGTAGCTGGATGGCAATTCTGTCGCCCGGCTTTAAAGAGGTGTGCGTTTGCAACCATGCCGCAAATTGTCGAGACAAGACTTCCATTTGCGCAAAGGTTTTTTCTTGTCCAAGCGCTGAGTATGCTGGGCGGTCGGCATATTTGGTAAATGTGTCTTCAATATAATCGGCTAAACTATTAATGTGAGCTGGAATAAGTGCAGAACGGGCCATGAGTTCCTCTTTAGTGTTTTGATTTTATAAAGTATTAACATAAAACTTACATTACCGGATCAACTACATCAAGGCTATTGTTAATGATAGATACTACAAAGCCTCCGTGATAGTTGCTATTAGCTTGATTTAGTGCGGCGAAATTGAGCAAAACAAATTCCAGCCAATACGCCAGCGCTTATCTGCAAGAGCAGGCCGATAGTGCCTCGTGCCCCAGCAATAATGGTCACGCCTAGGATAGGCTGCATTGCTATCAGCATTAGCAAAAAACCGGCGCCTCCGGCAAGCGGATATATGATGTGCTTAGATGCTTTTAATTTTTTATTGAGCAAACCTGCGACAGAAAACGACAGCAGCAAAGTGATGCAAATAATAAGGCCATAGGTGGGTGCCAAGCCGATCAAATCATGCCAAGTGGTGTTTAATCGTTCTGATACGGTAATTATCACGTCAATTTCAGTGAGCTTTGCAAGCACTGATTGCGTATGTAACATGCTGGCAAAGATAAACCCCACAATAGATGCGAGTAATGTATATCCAATACGTACTAACCATTTCATGGTAAGACCATTCCTTAAGTGCGTTTCGCGTTGATAAGTTGCAAATTAGGGTATTGGCACTTACATTGTCAACTAAATCGTTCGGTAAATATTTTTGGTGGAAACTACATTGAGACTCTTTTCAATCTTTTTGGCTATAAGCTTTTGTTCTGGGTATGCCTCAGCACAACAGGCATCTAACGACGTACCCGATTACAAAGCTCGGCAGGCACCTTCTTATTATTTGCAGTCAGTTTTGCAGGATTTGCCATTATCTTGGGCCCTGGCAGTTGCCCCAAACAACGAACTTTGGATCAGTCACCGACACGGCAATATTAGCAGAGTGAAGCAAACTGCTAAGGAGAGCGACAGTGCTAAATATGATGTGCAAATGTTGGAATTTGCGCCCGATGATTTGCTCATCGGGGGACAAGGTGGTTTGCTTGATATTATTTTTCACCCAGACTACGCCGAAAGTCCGTGGGTGTATGTGTCGTACTCCGCTGGCACAAATTCAGCCAATTCACTGAAAATTGTGCGATTCAAAGTGATTGATAATCAGGTCACACAAATTGAAAATGTATTTGCAGTGGCAAATAAAAAGAATACGCCGGTGCACTATGGCGGGCGCTTAGCGTTTGCTCAAGGCAATGCTTTGCTTGTCGCGACCGGCGACGGTTTTGACTATCGAGAACAAGCGCAGGTAAAAGACAATCAAATGGGTAAGGTCTTGCGCATGACTGACACCGGCTTGCCGCATCCACTAAATCCGTTTTTTGCTGATGGCAATGGGAATGCCGCGTACGTGATGTCTTTAGGACATAGAAATCCACAAGGACTATTAGTTACCTCAGACCAAACGGTGATTGCGCATGAGCACGGCCCTGCTGGTGGTGATGAAATCAACATTATTGAATCTGGGGTAAACTATGGCTGGCCGGTAATCACTAACGGTAAAGATTATTCCGGTGCAAGTATCTCACCCTTTACATCTTACGCGGGTATGCAGCAACCTAATCTGGATTGGACCCCCTCTATTGCTCCTTCAGGAATGACTTATTATACCGATATTAGCGTACCTGGTTTACAAAATACCTTGCTCATAAGCTCATTAAAATTCCAACAAATATATGCGGTGCCTTTTGTTAACGGTGTGTTTGGTCAAGATACCGGATTGTTAACCGAGCCAAAGGCTCGTTTGCGCGACATAGAATCTGATTTGGCAGGCAATGTTTGGGTCTTAGGTGATGGCGAGCCGGCTGAATTGTTTAAATTGCAAGCAAAGTAGACGGGCGAGAATGGCTACACTACTATCGAGAAAAATAAAAGTACGACGAGGGTCTGTTGATCTTTGCTGCAAAATCATATAGCAAAGATCAACAGACCCTAATGTATTGATGAAATACATTAACAATTAGTTTTCAATTAACACCATGAATATTGGTTATATTGTTGTTTTCACGCTTCGCCATTCATTTTTGGCCAGCAAGTGGGTATAATCCACGCCTGATCAAGTCAACGCCAAGCCATAGCAGGCTTATTTTAAAAGAGGACGTTATCGTGTTAGAAGAATATCGTAAGCATGTCGCCGAACGCGCGGCCGAGGGCATTCCCCCCAAACCACTAAATCCAGAGCAAGTAGCTGGCTTGGTTGAATTACTGAAGAACCCACCTGCAGGTGAAGAAGAATTTTTGCTTGAGCTTATTTCTGAACGTGTACCTCCCGGCGTTGATGAAGCAGCTTATGTAAAAGCTGGCTTTTTAAGCGCTATCGCGAAAGGTGAAGAAACCTGTGGCTTAATCTCTCCCGATGCAGCTGTACAGCTTCTGGGCAATATGCACGGCGGTTACAACATTGAAACCCTAGTTGCGTTGCTTGAGGACGAAAACCTTGCAGAACTTGCGGCAGAAGAGCTCAAGCACACTTTGCTAATGTTCGACTCTTTCCACGATGTAGAAGAAATGCACAAAGCCGGCAATAAATATGCGACTGAGGTCATGCACTCATGGGCGGATGGCGAGTGGTTTACCGCGCGTGATGACATGCCAGAAAAAATTACTTGCAGTGTTTACAAAGTTACCGGCGAAACAAACACCGATGACCTATCTCCCGCTCCTGATGCGTGGTCTCGTCCTGACATTCCTTTACATGCAAAAGCCATGTACAAGATGACTCGCGATGGCGTAACGCCAGAGAAGCACGGCGAAGTAGGGCCATTAGCGCAAATTGAAGCAATTAAGGCTAAAGGCTATCCCGTTGCTTTCGTAGGCGATGTAGTGGGTACTGGTTCTTCTAGAAAATCAGCGACTAACTCTGTGCTCTGGTTCTTTGGTGATGATTTGCCGGGTGTGCCAAACAAGCGCGGCGGCGGAATTTGTATCGGCTCTAAGGTTGCTCCTATCTTCTTTAACACCATGGAAGATGCGGGCGCCTTAGTATTTGAAGCTGACGTAGATAAAATGGAAATGGGTGATGTGATTGAAGTTTACCCATTTGAAGGCGTGATCAAAAATGCGGCTAGCGGCGAAGTCATCGCTGAATATAGCTACAAATCTAAAGTCTTGTTAGACGAAGTGCGTGCCGGTGGCCGTATTAATCTCATTATTGGTCGCGGATTAACCGACAAAGCGCGAGAGTCTCTAGGATTAGGCACTGCTGATTTATTCCGCAAACCTGAACTACCAACGTCTAAAGCAAAAGGCTTTACTCTGGCTCAGAAAATGGTCGGTAAAGCGTGTGGTGTTGACGGCATTCTGCCGGGCACCTACTGCGAACCTAAAATGACTACCGTTGGTTCTCAAGATACTACCGGGCCGATGACTCGTGACGAACTTAAAGATTTAGCCTGTTTAGGGTTTACCGCTGATTTGACCATGCAGTCATTCTGTCATACCGCCGCTTATCCTAAGCCAGTGGATATCGACACTCAACACACCCTACCTGATTTTATTATGAATCGCGGCGGTGTGTCTTTGCGCCCGGGTGACGGTATTATCCATTCTTGGCTAAACCGCATGTTGCTGCCCGATACAGTTGGTACCGGCGGTGATTCACATACGCGTTTTCCAATGGGTATTTCTTTCCCAGCGGGCTCTGGCTTAGTGGCCTTTGCAGCTGCTACCGGGGTTATGCCGCTAGATATGCCTGAGTCAATCTTAGTCAAGTTTAAAGGGAAAATGCAGCCGGGTATTACCCTGCGCGACCTCGTACACGCAATCCCACTATACGGCATAAAAGCGGGTCTACTAACCGTTGCTAAGAAGGGTAAGGTCAATGCCTTCTCTGGTCGTATCTTAGAAATTGAAGGCTTAGATGACTTAACTATAGAGCAGGCCTTCGAATTATCAGATGCATCTGCTGAACGTTCTGCTGCAGGCTGTACCATCAAGCTTTCAGAAGCCTCAATTGCCGAGTACTTAAGGTCAAACGTGACTATGTTGCGCTGGATGATCAACGAAGGCTATGGCGACCCACGTACCCTTGAACGCCGTGCGCTGAAGATGGAACAATGGTTAGCCAACCCGACCTTAATGGCTGCCGATGCAAACGCAGAATACGTTGAGACCTTAGAAATTGATTTAGATGAAATCAAAGAGCCGATTCTTTGCTGCCCTAACGATCCTGATGATGCTAAAACCTTATCAGAGGTTGCGGGTGACAAAGTTGATGAGGTCTTTATTGGTTCATGTATGACTAATATTGGTCACTTCCGTGCTGCGGGTAAACTACTTGAGCAGTTTACGGGCACTTTACCGACTCGTTTGTGGATGTCTCCGCCTACGAAAATGGACAAAGCGGTGTTGGAGCAAGAAGGCTACTATGACATCTATAAACGTGCTGGTGTTCGCACCGAGATGCCTGGTTGCTCACTGTGCATGGGTAACCAAGCGCGGGTAGAGCCAGGTGCAACGGTACTGTCTACTTCTACTCGTAACTTCCCGAACCGTTTAGGCGATGGGGCAAATGTATATTTGTGCTCTGCAGAAATGGCAGCGGTAGGAGCTGTGGTTGGCAAGATCCCCACACTTGAAGAGTACATGGAGTATGCAGGTAAGATAGAGTCGATGAGTTCAGAAGTATTCCGCTACTTAAACTTCGATCGCATTGAGTCGTTCAAAAAGGCCGAAGACGCTGCTAAAGCGAATATTATTCCGGCTTTAAATGTTGCCTAAATAAGTTAACTGCTTAAAGTTATGACTTATTCTGACAAGTGATTGAAAAACCCGTCGATTGACGGGTTTTTTGTTTGCGCTTTTTGTAGGTGCAGATTACTCTTTAACAGGATTCATTCGAATACTTAGTTGAGACCTATGCTTATTTATAAATGTCGTGCGCTAGTTTGCCTGTTGCTGCTTGCAATCTTGCCTTTGCAGGGCTTTGCCGACCAGGTTAAACCACAAGACAATATCGTTGCTGAAACTCGCGACGCGGACGAAAAAACCGTGGCGCTGGTTTTTTCAAACGACGTGAGCATTGAAGTGGAGTTTGCTAACGACCCTCAATCGCGCGCCTTAGGCCTAATGTATCGCAGAGAAATGTGTGAAAACTGCGGCATGTTGTTTAAGTTTGATAGCGTCAGAATTGCCAGTATTTGGATGAAGAATACCTATATTCCACTGGATTTAGCGTACATAAATGCCTTTGGAAAAATCATAGACATCAAACAGTTAGTTCCTCATGACTTAACATCTGTGGCCAGTTCAATGCCAGTGCTGTATGCGCTAGAAATGAACAAAGGCTGGTTTGAGAAAAACGGTATCGCTACTGGCGACACCGTTAAATTACCGTCCTACATTAAATAACAAAAGGAAGTTCTATGCACGGCGCCTTAAACGTTGCCAAATTTGGTGGCACAAGCGTAGCAAATTACGCGGCAATCAATAATTGCGCAAACATCGTGATCAACAATCCGAATACTAGATTAGTTGTGGTCAGTGCAGCAGCAGGGGTGACGAATCATTTGGTGTTATTAGCCAATACAGCACTTACCTCACAGCAAATTGCCGAGTTGATAGAAAATATTCGTAAAATCCAATTTGCGATCCTTAATGAGTTAAAAAATCCCAGCGAAGTTGAAGACAAGCTCTTTTCTTTGCTTGATGAGCTTGAAAGCTATGCTCGGCATGAAGAAATCAACTTTCGGGATGATTTGAAAGATGCGCTTGTATCAATGGGGGAGCGAATGTCTTCGCTGCTTGTTTCGGCCATCGTTCGAGAGCATGGTGCAAAGGTGATTAACTTTGATGTTCGCAAAGTCTTGCGCACTGACGACAGATACACCGAAGCTACCCCTAATCTTGAAATGATTGCTCAACTGTCTCAGCAGTTGTTATTGCCAGAGTTAGAGCATGCTATTGTCGTGACCCAAGGCTTTGTTGGTGCCGATGACAGTGGCAGAACAACGACACTCGGCAGAGGTGGTTCAGATTTTACCGCAGCACTACTAGCGGAAGCTTTAGGCGCACAAACTTGCGAAATATGGACTGACGTCATTGGCGTCTACACCACTGATCCAAGGATCACAGATAGAGCTCGTCCACTGCCAGAATTAAGTTTTGAAGAAGCGGCTGAAATGGCGACATTTGGTGCCAAAGTGTTACACCCAGCCACTATGGAGCCGGCTTTACGTCAAAATATAAAAGTCTTTGTTGGCTCAAGTAAAGAGCCAAGTAAAGGCGGAACATGGATTGTTAGAGATTGTGAGCATGAGCCGGCGTTTAGAGCAATAACCCGTAGAAAAGATCAGGTCTTAGTGACGGTTAAAACGCCCAAGATGATGTATGCTCAAGGTTTTGTTGCCCAAGTCTTCGAAATTATTGCCAAACATAAACTCAGCGTAGACTTAATTACTACCTCTGAAATTGCAGTGTCGTTTACTTTAGACAACCCTCCAAACAGCATGTCTGAGAAAATGAATAAAGAGACTTTGCTAGAGCTCAGCAGTATTTGCGATGTCAAAGTAGAAAGAGATTTTGATGCAGTCACGGTAGTGGGCAACAATATGCATAGTGTGGCTGGGGTTTCATCGCAGATTTTTGCAGCGATTGCAGATTTTAATTTAAGGATGATTTGTTTTGGTGCTAATGTGCACAATTTGTCATTCGTTGTTGATAAAAACGACAGTGAGAATGTCGTAAAAGTTTTGCATGCAGCTTTGTTCGAATAGTGGGAGTTTGCTGATAGGCATTTAATACGCGTCTTGACATAAGAAAGGGACCTAACAAGGTCCCTTTTTTTGCGCTGAGTTTTTATACTCTAAATTGACTTATCGAAGCCTGTAGTTCTTCTGCTAGTTTTGCCACCTCAGCACTCGATGCGGCAGTTTGCTTAGCACCAACAGTGGTGTGCTCAGCAATACCCACGATATTTTCAAGTCGCTCACTGATTTGCGAAGACACGGTATGTTGCTCTCGAGCGGCCTCTTCAATGCGAGTGCTCACTTCGTACGCGCGATGCACGGCGTCAGTGATCATGTTAAGTGCTGCGCCTGCTTTTTCAGTTTGCTCAACACACACACTCGTTTGCTCTTTACCTTGATTCATTACCGCAACAGCTTTTTCTGCGCCAGCTTGCAGCACTTCAATCATTGAGTTGATCTCTTGCGTAGATTGCTGAGTGCGACTGGCTAATGTGCGAACCTCATCAGCAACTACTGCGAAGCCGCGACCATGTTCACCTGCTCTTGCCGCCTCTATGGCTGCGTTAAGCGCAAGAAGGTTTGTTTGATCAGCAACCCCTCTGATAACGTCTAAGATACCGCCAATGCTCGCACTGTCTTGATGAAGTTGATTGATCACTTCTGCTGCTTTTTGTACTTCGTTGGCTAACACTTGAATGGTTTCTTTGTTACCCGCTGATATTTGCTTCACTTTTTCAGCCTCGGCGTCAGCATGCTTTATTTCAACCAGTGTGTCGTGCGCGCCGCTCGAGACTAATTCAGAGGTTGTATGCATCTCGGTGGTGGCTGCCGCTATTTGTGACAGCTGCGATTTTTGGTCTTCGATCGATGCGGTCGTTTGTAAGGTAATGGTCGATGTTTCGCCTGACGCTGCAGCCAACTGGTCGGCACGTTGATTGATGGCATAAATCAACTCTTTCAAATTGTTAATCAAGTTGTTGCAATTCTTTGCAAGCTCACCAAATTCGTCACTTGAGGAGTCATCAAGTTTATGTGTTAGGTCGCCAGAAGCTGCTATTTTTAAAAGCTCGTTTACCCGCTCTAGCGGACGTGTGATAGCTTTGACTGTGAAATATCCAACGCCGCCAGCGAGCGCAAATGATAATAATATGGCAATCGCAACCGTAATCGTGCTGTTAGTAATTTGTTGTTCAACACTGTCTTTAATTGCAATGGCTTTTTGGTCGGCCATTTGGTTTAGAGCATCGAGCTCGACAATTGCTTCAGTAATTTTTTTATCAGACAATACCAATGCGTCTTCAGCTGCTTGAACCTGCTGTAACTCTTCAATTTTACTGTTAATTAAGCCGTTGCTTGAGGTGAGCGTATCGCTAATTTGCTTGAGTAATGTTTGCACTTCATCGATGGTGCCGGAACTATCTTCACCATTCGCTGCTGCTACCATTTCGCTAAAGCGAGACTGCGTTTGGTCAAGTACGACTCTCACTTCTTTACTGCGAATTTCTGCTCGCTGCATCGATTCTGTTTTGCTGTAATCGGAAGCAACGCTCAGTAAAGAGAGCATGTTAGATTCGACTGCATTGGCAATTTCAGCGGCATTTTGCAGGTTGCCAGAGTCATCTATTTCCTCTAAGTCGGTAAAGTCTAGCAGTAGCGAAGACGCATCATCCGCATTTTCCTCTAAAGTAGAGACCATTTCGCTAAGACGCCCTTCTAAGGCGATGGCATTTAAATGAGCGCTGAACATGCTGGTTGAGGTTTGCACATAATCTTGATACATCTGCTCAAGGTTTGTTACTGAGCCGCGAAGCGCCGCATCGCTTTTTACCACTTCGCGCAGGTTTTCTAAGGTTTGATCAAAACTATCTTTGCTAGCACTAAATTCTTGGCGTTTGTCTAACACCATTTGTTCATCGGTGCCCACAAAACCCTCAAATGCTAAACGTCCCATATTCACAAACGAGACTTTAAGATTTGAGGTGCCCGCGACCGTAGGTAGTGCTAAATCACTCACTTCATGAGACGCATTTCCTACTTTATTGAGGCTTGACATAGAAGAAAACCCTAGCAATAACAGCAAGAAGCTGATCACCGCAAATCCGCCGATCACTCGTATTGCTACCGTAATTTTCATGTTTACTCCCGTTTATCTGTATATGTATTTTTGAGGCTATATCAGAGTATCGGTAAACGTGAAAAGAACTTAAGCGTGATGCTGAATTGTTTTTGAGGTTTCGAGGCAGTGCAGCGATAAGCTGTTACCCCATACATAACCGCTGTCTAATGCATGCACTTTTGCTGGGCAGGCATACTTTTTCGGGAGTTCGCCAAGTAGCGCCGCCCAGTGACCAAATAATAGACGGTGATCTTTGGTCAGTTTTGGGTTGTCAAACATAAACCAGGGCAATATATCTGACGGTGCGCTGCTAGGGTGAGACTTGCTATCAAACTCTAAGGCCATGGTTGCCTTCAGGTAGCGCATGCGGGTAAACGCATTTATGACAAAGCGATGGCGCTCTTTACCTTCGAGACTATTGGACCATTGGTCGGGTAGGTTGCCGTACATATCTCTCAAAAAAGCAGTAGCATTTTTGCTTTGAAGTACACTTTGTATTTCGTCAGAAAGGCTCAATGCTTTTTTGATAGACCACCGCGGGTATAAGCCAGCATGAGTAATTAAGGTCTTCTTGGCAGGCTTAACTGCTAGGGGTTTACTCAGCAACCATTCAATGGTGCCATGAAACTGCTTACTATCTAGCAGCGCTTGCAATTTGTCTTGGGGTTTAGGCGAGCGGATGCCAAATGCAATGGCGATTAAGTGCAGATCGTGATTGCCTAGAACAGTCTCAAAGTGAGGCCCGAGGTCTTGGCAATACGCCAAAGTAGAGAGTGAGTCAGGGCCTCTGGCAATCAAATCACCGACGGCCCATAGTTTATCTTTTTGTTCATTAAATTGGGCTTTCTTCAATATCTGTTTGAGCGCTTGATAGCAGCCCTGAATATCTCCGATAACAAAGTTTCGCATCGTGTTAGTGAAGCGCGTTGGGCACGGCTAAGCGAAAAACAGGGATTTGTGCCTTGCACATAGAATGATCATGTTGCTCAAATTCGTAGTGTCCCTGCATGCTACCTACCTCAGTTTTAAGCATCGATGCGCTGGTATACTGAAAGGTTTTCATGGGCGCAATTGTGGGTTGCTCTCCCACCACGCCTTCACCACTGACTTCTACTTTTTCTCCATTACCGTTGGTAATTAACCAATAACGATTGCGCAAGGTGACTGGCTTATCGCTTAAGTTTGTGATGCTCACAGTATAGCTAAATACAAAAACCTCTTGGTCTGCATGTTTCCTCTGTTTACCAATATATTTGGTGTCTACTGCGATATGGATATGTTCACTCACTGCCGGCCTCATAAACATAGTTAGCGATAGAAGAGAATTCTGCTAATGAAAGCGTTTGTGCACGCCTTTGAGCATCAATATTAAGTGCATTTAGAGTATCTTCACTGATCAAGTTTTTCAAACTGTTACGTACGGTTTTTCGGCGTTGGTTAAATGCAGCACCAACAACTTGTTCTAATGACTCTACATTATGCAGTTCAACTGGGGGTGTGTCATAAGGAACTAACCTGACCACTGCGGAATCTACTTTAGGGGCAGGTTTAAAGGCGCTAGGGGGTACCATAACAACAGGCGTTGCCTGACAGTAGTATGACGCCATTACTGATAGCTTGCCGTACAGGCTATCTCCATGGCTGGCACATAGTCTTTTGACGACTTCAAGTTGCAGCATAAAATGCATGTCGTCGATATGCTGACTAAAACTGAACAGATGAAACATCAATGGCGTGGAAATATTGTAAGGTAAATTGCCAAAAATACGCATTTTGGCATCGCTAGCTAAGCTTGCAAAATCAAATTTTAATGCATCTTGCTCAATCACATTTAACTTGCTTTGAATAAAGGGGTGTTCGCGTAAGCGTTTGGCTAGATCTCTATCGAGTTCCACCACTGTTAAGCTGTCAACTAATTCCGCAACAGGCTCGGTCAAAGCACCTAAACCTGGCCCAATTTCAACTAGGTTTTCACCTTTTTGAGGGCCAATAGCGGTGACGATTTGATCAATCACATACTGATCAAACAAAAAATTCTGCCCAAAGCGTTTTCGCGCGGTGTGGCCTAAATGAGTTTTACCTTCATGAGAAGTGCTCAAAGCTTTTTCTTCGCTAGTTTTATCGCTTTGTTAATGGCGCGTTTCATACTGCCAATGTCGACATCACCGCTACCTGCTAAGTCAGCAGCCGTGCCATGGTCAACAGAGGTGCGAATAAAAGGTAAACCCAATGTGATATTCACTGAATTCCCAAAGCCTTTAAATTTCAAGACAGGTAAACCTTGGTCATGATACATGGCCAGCACGGCGTCGGCTTTGTCTAAGTACTTTGGTTGGAAAATAGTGTCAGCCGGTAGCGGCCCTATCAAATTTAGACCTTGGGAGCGAAGCATATCCAGAGTCGGCGTGATAACTTGAATTTCTTCTTTTCCTAAATGTCCATCTTCGCCCGCATGGGGATTTAAACCACACACATAAATTGTAGGATCAGCAATACCAAACTTTAGTTTCAAATCTGTATTCATAATGCGAATCACTTTTTCGATACGCTCGGGGGTGATTGCTCTTGAAACATAGGCCAATGGGATGTGCGTGGTGGCTAGGCATACGCGCAGACCATCTGTTGCCAGCATCATGACCACATCCGCCGTGTTCGATTGCTGCGCAAAATACTCAGTATGACCGCTAAACGATACGCCAGCCTTGTTGATGATGCCTTTGTGAACCGGCCCGGTGACGACTGCATCGAAGTTTCCACGCATGTTCTCTTCGCAAGCTTGACGAAGAGTTTCTACCACATATTGCCCGTTGTTGCTGTCGAGTTGACCTGCAACAACGGCGACATCAGTAGGAATGTGGTGGACAATCATTTGTCCGCGTTGCTGTATGGTATCCATGCCCGGTTCAAAGGGTATGATTTCTAAATTAACACCTAAGAGCTGCGCGCGTTGCACCATCATTTCGCGGTCGGCAAAGACAACAATTTGCGCTTCACAAGGCTCTTTAGCCAGCATGATGATAAGGTCAGGACCAATGCCAGCTGGCTCACCAGGGGTAACCGCTACTCTTATCGCTTGAGTCATCGCGCTGATTCCCTAAACATCGACTACTTCGATATAGGCTTCATCGCGCATTTCACGCAGCCAGGCGTCGCTTTCTTCTTGGAATTTCCGATTAAAGATAAGCTGATAAGCTCGCTCTTCTTTGCGTCGGTCAGTTGCATCGTCTACGCGTCGGTCGATGAGCTGAATCAAATGCCAGCCATGTTGAGAGCGAATGGGCATGCTATATTCGTCTTTTTGAAGAGGAGCAAGGGCTTCTTTAAAGGCCGGTACATAGATGTTCGGGTCATTCCAACCGAGCACGCCGCCTCTCAAGGCAGAACCGGGATCTTCGGAGTGTTCTTTGGCTAGATCGGCAAACTCGGCTTCACCTGCAATAAGCTGCTCTCTGAACTCCAAAAGCATTTGCTCTGCTTTATTGTCACTTAGGATGATCGAAGGTGTAATTAAGATATGCCGAGCATTCACTTCTTCAATTTCTACTGTTTCTACACCGCGGGTATCAATGACTTTTAGGATGTGAAAGCCGGCACCTGAGCGAATTGGACCAATCAGCTCGTCCTTCGGTTTGTCTACAACGGCTTCTGCAAACAGGGTCGGCATTGAGTTGATATTCATCCAGCCCATGTCTCCGCCGTCAAGAGCTTCAGAGCCTGAAGAAGAAGCAATAGCGATTTTTTGGAAATCAGAACCGTTGTTTAACAATTCGAGGACCCGATCAGCGCGATCACGCGCTTCAGTTATCTCGGTCTCAGAGGCGCTGCTAGGTAAGCCCAATAAGATGTGACCAAGACGGTACTCTGCTTGAGCCTCCCCTTGCTGATTGAGCAACTCGACTAGGGTACTAATTTCTTGAGGTGTGATATAGATACGGCGTCTAACGTTTGCGCGTCTTACTTCGCCCATTATCAGTTCTTTGCGCACGGATTCTCTGTAACTCTCATATGCAATGCCGTCTCCGGCAACCGCTGCTCTGAACTGTTGAGGGCTTAAGCCTTCACTAGATGCAATATTCGCAATTGTTTGGTCGAGCTGTGGATCACTTATTTGAATTCCCATACGCTCAGCCATTTGCGTTTGCAAATTTTCAAGAATAAGGCGCTCAATTGCTTGTGTTCTTAACGCTCTATCTGAGGGTAAGGCTTGGCCATTGGCCATAGCGTTAGCTTTTACGCTACGCACTAAATCTTCAATTTCACTTTCTAATACCACGCCTTGGTCGACAATTACTGATACTTTATCGAGTAACTGTTTTGCCTGCCCAGTAAAGGCCGTGAGACACAGCAAAGCAATAACGCTGATATTTACTAATATTTTTTTCATAATCTCTCAAATATTAAGGTCTAGATTAATTTAAAACAAAGGGCTGACGATATCCAAATAAGCCTTGTCGAAGCATGTCAACTTTATTCGACGGGCTACCCATCCCCTTAAACACAAATTGTAACGCAATTCCTGAATCAAATTCATTTACATCTCTGAAGCCATCGTTGTTAAAGCGGGTGGCTAAATTTCTCTGCACCGTCAGTCTTAAAGCCCAACAGCAGCTTTCATACTCGATACCCATAAAGCTCTCGGTGGTGCGTGAGCGTTCAAAGTCTCTATAATAACGGCCAACCCAATGCCAATTGTCACCCATTGGCCAACTTGCCGAGACACCAAATTGGTCAATTTTTTCGTTAGAAAGTTCGCGAATATAACGATGATTTATCTGTATTAGCTTATTTTCAGACAAACGGTACTCGGTGGAAAAACTGCTTCTTTCAACTTTATTAGTGTCGTTACCTACCTGAAAATCTGAATGTACAAACCAATTGCGATTAATTCTCCAATCTAACTCAGCCGCGATGGATGAACGATTATCTTGGCGCTGACTGGCCTGCAGCTGCGCACTCTCCACGTAGAATATCTGACCAATACTGGCAACCAACATTTCGCGGTTATTATCGTCGATAATACGAGTAGTTGCACCCAAGGTAAATTGATTATTGTCATTGATACGATCAAGCCCTGTAAACTCTTGACCTCTAAACAAATTTGAGAAAGTTGTTAGCAGCTCCGTGGTGTCGTAGAAACCAATATTAGATTGGTCTTGATAGCTGGTGTAAAGATATTGTGTCTTTGGTTCAAAAGTCACTAAATAGTCGGTATCGCCTATGGTTTGCTCTCGCTCAAATATTAAAGAGCCGTAAAATCGAGCCTGTCCAAGGGTTCTTTCAACAGTCTCTTCTAAGTTGGTGTTTGGCATACCTTCGATGTCTTGGTCGTAATAGGTGTGCATTACACTGACTTCGGCTAAAAGTTCTCCCCAAGCTCGTTGATATGGAATACTGAGCGAGGGCTCAATGTGAAATCTGAGGGCATCCGGTCGCTGCTCCAAGCGATTATCAAAGTAAGCCAGTTCGGATTTGATATCAAAATCAAACCACTCATTGAGACTGGTAGAATAAGCCAATTTGGCTTCTGGAAGCGCTCTGTAATTATCGTCAAAATTACCGATTGTTGTGAAGTCCCGAACAAACACGTTAAAATCTAGGTCTTCGCTAAAGTAACTAAGCCCAGCCTGTCGATATAAATGCGTGTCAGCTTGGTTGTAGTAATCTGAGCGCAAATCAACGATATAGTTGTTATCGCTAATATCACTGACATCAGCGGTAACTGACCAATTTTCACTTAACTTTCCTTTATGACTAAAGCGATAAAAGTAGCGCGGGTCATCGTTACCTATGTCTGTGTCTTTTGCCAAGTACTCTAACTGTAGCTCCCCATAATGGTTGTTGGTTAAATAACGCCACTCATTTTTAAGCTGTAAGCCTCTATTCGACATATATCGCGTTGAAATTGTTGTGTCGACATTGGGCGCTATATTCCAATAAAAAGGTTGTTCGTACTCAATGCCAGTGCTGCCAGTGCTGCCAATTTTGGGAAACAAAAATCCAGTTTGACGCTCGGTGGTGATCGGAAAGGCAAAATAAGGTAAATAAAATACTGGTACGCCACCCACATAAAAGCGAGTGTGCTTCGCTTCGCCAAAGGGCATGCCTTTTCGTATGGATATTTCCGACGCCTGTATTTTCCAGTCTTCATCGCCTTTAGGGCATGTAGTAAAAGACACGTTCTCTAAAATAACGCCGCGCTCTCGAGAAATGGATAATAAATCAGCGCCACCGCGCCCATTCACTCCTTTAATTTGGTATTCAGTAGACTGTAGTTGCAGAAGTTCGATTTCGGCGTTCGCTTCAATGCCTAGGCTTTCGACGTGCAGCAGTTCATCGGTGTAGGTAACGTTACCGCTAGCTTGCAGGCGTTGTCCATTTTCGCGCAGATTGGCAGAGTCCGCCTGAATAATAGAATCTGGTGTAGTAATCAGTACGTTGCCTTCAAATACGGCTATTTCGTCTTTTATAATTTGCGCAGCATTAGAGCGGACTTCAATAGAGCCATCAGCGATTTTTGGAAGTTCGAAATCGAAGCTTTGCACCTCACACGTAAGCTGTGCGTGCAGATTTGAGCTGCTCATTAAAATCACTGCTAGCAGCGCTGTGTATGCTATTTTCATTCAGACATCATAGTTGCGTATAAGGAGTTACGAATTCGGAGACGTTACGTAAATAACAAACCTTAGTAATTTTAAAGGGTAATCCTTGAAAACCCAAGTTTAACTTCATAAAAAGCCTCAAAAAGCGGGAATAATGATACTTTTTACCGAAAACCATTTAATATTGGGGTTAATTACCACTGTTAATCAAAGCAAGTTACTCAGAACATATGTCATATTGGGGAAAAATCATTGGCGCCGTTATTGGAATGGCCATACTTAAATTGCCAGGAGCAATCATTGGGTTGATTGTTGGGCATATGTTTGACATCAATTACGCTAGGGATTTTTCACGGCAAGGTGGCTTTGCCCGATTTTTTAGCTCTAAAGAAACCATCCAGCAGCAGGCTGTATTTTTTCATGCCTTATTCTCTGCTCTCGGTCATGTCTGCAAAGCAGACGGTCAGGTCACACCCGAAGAAATCCAAGTTGCCTCGCGATTAATGGACGACATGAAACTTCACGGTGAATTGCGCAAGGAAGCTCAACAAGCATTTAGAGAAGGTAAAGCACGCGATTTCCCTCTCACTGAAATGCTGCTTACTTTCAAGCAAAATGCCCATGGCAGAAGAGACATCTTGCAGGTTTTTTTGGAAATATTGATAGCGGCGGCCTGCGCCGATGGGCGCCTCAGTACAGGTGAATTAAAAGTATTGCAAACCGTTGCAAGCAGTCTTGGGTTTAGCTCCGCAGATTTACAGTTTTTAATTACACGTTTTGAAGCTGGCGAGCGGTTTCGTCGTGGGTTTCATCAGCAGCGCTCAGGTCAGCGTCAACAGCAGTTTCATCAACACTATAGTTCAAAAACCGCTTTAGAAGACGCCTATAAAATATTAGGAGTAGGCGATAAAGACGATGATAAATCGATAAAGCGTGCCTACAAGAAGTTAATGTCTCAACACCACCCCGATAAGCTAGCCGCCAAAGGTCTGCCAGAGCAGGCGATGGAAATGGCCAATCAGCGCACGCAAGAAATTCAGTCGGCATATGAGCTGGTGAAAGAAAAGCGTGGCTTCTAAAGGCGCAAGGTCAAACATCAAAGAGCTGGCAACGTCGTCTGAAAAACGCAGGCTTTCGGAGTCTAACGCCAATGTTATCGAAGATTTCATTGAGATGCTTTGGCTAGAAAAGGGCTTGAGTCAGAATACCACTAGCGCCTATAAAACGGACTTGACGCAGTTTGCGCTTTTTACACAAGGAGCGCAGGCTGAAAACTTGCTAAGTGTAGACACACAAATGGTTTGTCAATATTTGTCAGAGCGTTTAGAAAGAGGATTCTCACAGCGCTCTACGGCGCGTTTTTTAAGCAGTACAAGAGCTTTTTATCGGCATCAAATAGTACGTAAAACCCTTGCTGTTAATCCGATTGATAATGTCAGCAATCCAAAGTTACCCAGCTATCTACCCGATACCTTATCGGAAAGTCAGGTAGATGCCTTGCTATCAGCTCCGCTCGAAGATGTTCCTATACAAATGAGAGACAAAGCCATGCTTGAATTACTTTATGCTACGGGCGTTAGAGTCAGCGAGCTGGTAAACCTGCAAATGCATGAACTTGGTATGCTGCAAGGTGTAATTCGAGTAACTGGTAAGGGTGGAAAAGAGCGCTTAGTCCCCATGGGTGAAAATGCCTCAGAGTGCGTGGCGCGATATTTAAAAACAGCGCGTCCAGAGTTAATGAAAAAACCCACTAATACCGTCTTTCCGAGTAACCGCGGGCTGACAATGACTAGGCAAACATTTTGGCACAGAATTAAACACTATGCGCAAGTTGCAGGCATAACCGTGCCGCTTTCTCCGCATACCTTAAGGCATGCATTTGCAACACACCTACTAAACCATGGTGCTGATTTACGAGTAGTGCAAATGCTTTTGGGGCACAGCGACCTGTCTACGACGCAAATATATACCCATGTCGCAACGGCACGTTTGCAAACCTTAGTTAAAGACCATCACCCCCGCGGTTAAGCGATGATGCTGCAAATAAATTGCACTTTTTAGCGAGCTCTGCCGTTAACTTGTCATAAGCTCGAGTAGATTAAGGGCTAAAAAGTTTAAACTTTTTCATCAAAAATACGTCTTTGTACGTATACTTGCGCAAATCATTGAAATTAACTTTGCATTTCCACGGTCTTATAATTCGGATATGCCTCACTTTGGAACTTTTGAATGACACACTCTTTTACCTTTCGATCGGCTGCGGCAGTAATAAGCGCATTTTTTTTACTTTTAGGTACCAGCGCAGTAAATGCTCAAGCTGCACTGACAGATAATGACGCCCTAGCTGCATCTTTAGGCGAAAAACTGCAGTTGCGCATCGACACTATTGCCGATTCTGCGGTACCTGGCTTGTTGGAGCTATATACAGACCGCGGTTTATTTTATGCAAGCGAAGACGGCGAGTATTTTCTTCAGGCGCGAGTTTACAAAGTAGGTAATGATATTGTAGATGTAACTGAGAACTCATTGAAAAAAATGCGTTTAGATGGGATTGGTCGGTTTAAAGACTCTGCGATTGAATTCAAAGCAAAAAATGAAAAATACGTAATCAATGTATTTACTGATGCGACCTGTGGCTATTGTAGAAAATTACATAATGAAATGGATCAGCTTAACGGTCTTGGCATTACGGTACGCTACCTTGCGTTTCCTCGCGCAGGCATCAACAGTGCGGTATATCAAGACGCGGTTTCGATTTGGTGCTCTGCAGACCCGCATGATGCCATAACAAAAGCAAAAGCTGGAGAGCAAGTGGCAAGTGCCACCTGCGAGAATGCAGTTGCTGAGCAGTATAACTTTGGTAAGCAAATAGGGGTAAACGGAACGCCAAACATAGTATTGGCCGACGGTACAGTTATACCTGGATATCAACCAGCACAGCAACTAGCCTTAATACTTGAGCAAAACGCTCAATAAACAAAGGCGCTAAACACAAACAAAAGCCGCTGCCTTGTTAGCGGCTTTTTGCTATCGCTCGAACAACATAACGTAAATTGGGATCTGCAGTGATTGAACTGAAAGGGTAGCAGGTGATCAAGGTTAAAACAGAAACATCGGTTGGTGCTAGCACTGCCACGTCGGTGTGTTTGATTACCGCATGCTCGGTTACTTCGTATAGGGTTTTCCCTAAAATGCTGTGGACTAAAATTGTATCACCAAGCGCTAAGTGCTGAAGCTCACGAAAATGGGTATCGCGATGACCCACAATAACTGTATTTCCATGCTCGTCTAAAGATGAACTAGCAGACATCAAAGTAGGCCCAAAGGCGAGGTTTCTGCCGCTTTCTCCAGCCAGCACAAACTGCTCTTGATTAAGGTATTGGAGTTTTCCCACTACCTCAGTATCAGCCCAAGGCCATGGCGCCCTTAAAATGCCGGTATGTTGAGACTCCTGCCAAGTATTGGCCATTAAGTGCTGAGCTAGCGCAGCCTTTAATTGAATGTATGTGCCTTTCATTAAAAATACTAAGCCAAGTATAAAAACAGTTAGGGCCAAAGCCTTGAATCGCTGCTTACCGGCTGGTTTTGACAGCAACTGCATTTATTTTCTGCCCCCTAGTACTAATATTAATAGCGCAAAGCTAGATAACCCGATACCCATAAATACATACAGTGTAGACATTGTGCTGGTTTGCGGCAGATGCATTTGTGTGGCGCTCCACTGTTTGTTGGTTAAGACATCGACCTGCTTTTTTTGAGCTAACATAGCTAAGAACTCAGGTGACGGTCGGCTTTGTTGTTCGTCTATGGCAATGAGACTTGTGAATTCGCTAACTAAGTGGTGCTTTAACGCAGTGTCGGTTATGGATCTTTGGGTAAACTGCTGCAAGGCTAAATAGTCCTCGCCAGCAGCATCGGTAGTATGCAAGTCGCGAGTGAGTTGCTGAATTTTATTGTAAGCCCAATGCTTGGCAATGCCGCCGCTTGAGTTGCTGCTTTTAGTGGGCAATTGGCTTTGCCAGAGCATTGGGCGCTGCTGATTTGTTTGAGCCGCTGCGTGCCATTGTGCTTGCAGAGTAAAGTTAGGGCTTTGCATGGTTTGCGCATCGACATTATGTTGTGCAACTCGATAAACCAAGGTGATGGGTTCGCCACTATAGATGTCGGGTACTTTGCTGGGATAAATTTCGAGCTCGGCAGTGCGATAAGCCGCATTCATTTTGACTTGAACATCGCTCAGAGCAGGGCGTTTAATCTTGGCAAGTAACTCAGACATTTTTACATTCACCTGTGATATATCGCCGATTAAAGTGAATGTGCCGCGCCCTGCAATGGCCGCCTCGCTCATAAAATAGGTATTTGGCGCGCTGCCAATGCCTATCGTAAATAGGCGTTGTTCTTGTAAGTTATTGCTAATCAGCTTGAGCAATTGCGCTTCGTTACTAACGCTGCCATCGGTAATAAATAGTATTTGCTGCAAAGGCTTTGACTCTGTTGGTGCAGCCTGCGCTGTGTTATTTAAACTAAATGCTAGATGTAGGGCCTCAGCGATTTCGGTGCCGCCGCTTGCTTGCAGGCTATTCACAAACTGGCTGGCGATAGCCTTGTTGGCGGAATTTGCGACTTGGGCGCTTGACCATAAATTTTGAGCGCCACTGTTAAATTCAATAACGTTGAAAGTGTCGTTATCTTGGAGTTCGGCAATGGCCGTCGTTAACGCCATTTTTGCTTGCTCGATAGCCTCTCCTACCATCGATCCGGAGGTATCTAATATAAACGTTAAGTCGCGCGCAACGGGCATCGCATCAGCCGCCGGTGGAATAATTTGAATTAGGCCATATTGATAGCCACCGCTATTTTGGCTTAAATGCGCAGCAATAGGCTTTGCCTGTTCTTTCATTTGCCATGTTAAAACAAACTCTTTATTAATGACGTTTTCCTCATCAAGAAACACCCGATATTTTTGTTCGGCATCAGTAGGCGCTTCGATATGCACTAAATGATGCTCGCTAGAGATATCGCTGAGTGCGACTCCCATATTGATGGCGACTTCAATGGATAGTTTTGAACCACTTGGCTGCGCTGCATGGTCAGCCTCATTTAACGCTGATTCTGAGACACCTTCGCTAGGGGTATAGCGCGGTGTAATGGCGCTTGGAATGCGCAGCTCATATTGACTATTGCGGGTGGTTACCTTGGCTTGAACATGCAACATCTGTTGATATTCGATGGTCACTATAATGTTGGCATTTGGCGCGACATTGGCAATTTTGTTTACAAACATATTGGGACGGAGCTGGCTCACTAAACTCGCGCTTTTGCCCGCGAGTTTAGCTGCTTCGAATGCTGCTTCTGCTTTCGCTTTTTCTTGTATTTTACCTTCGATTTTTCGCTCATCAATTTGCATGAGCATCGCATCGACGGCTGCATCTGCCGGAAGCGGAAACACATACACGCCGTTTTGCCACTCTTCACTTTCATTCCTAAAGGTCTGCGTAACTTTTGTACGCACGATGTTGCCTGTGACGGATACGTCAAACTTGCTTGCAAGTAATGGCGCAAAAAGATAAGACTGCGCTTGGTCCGCTTGATGCTCTAGCTCAATATAAAAGCTGCCGGTATCGCCCTGATAGATATTATTGGTAATGAGGGTTTGTGACACGCTAGTAAGAGACAAACTGTCTCCGCTATTAAATAGCGCATTGATTTGGCTGTTTGCGTTGCTCTGCTCTAGCACTGTAGAGCTATCGATGACTTGCAAGCCATTCACTCGATGATTGAAGAGGCCCTGCTCTGATGATGTCATTGCATGAATTAAGCTGATCACGCCAACTGCCGCAACGACCACCAGCACTTTGTAAAATTGTGTCACGATTACATTCCTTATTTTTCACGAACAAAAAGAGGTGATGGGCAACATGCTTCCCATCACCTGATAAAAACCACTATTGATTGGCTGCGGTCATTGCGGCTTGGTCGTTTAGCAATTTCAAAGTGACACGGCGATCAAAGAAAAGCGCTTCAGCCCGAACAAATGCAGGTTTTGTTTCATCTGAAGCGAGTTCGTCCGCCGCGGTATAAGCAATCTCACCTTGTCCTTGGGCAATAATTTGTTGAGGGCTAACGCGCTGCTGAATTAAAAAGTCTTTGACCGACTGAGCTCGTTGCTCCGATAAAATACGGTTGTACTGGGAGTCGCCCCTAGCATCTGCAAAGCCGCTCAAATGCACGCTTAAATTTGGATATTGATTGAGCAAACCGGCTAAGCTTTTTAATTGTGCTTTGAATGCGTCTTCGACCAAAAATGAGGCGGTCTTAAACTGAACGTTAGATTCGAGCGTGGGTAAATCACTCATCCACTCGGTGGCTACTTTTGTATCAATACTGGCTAAGTGAATCATTTGCGACTGTTCAAGCTGCGCATATTGTTGCTGTAAACTGGCAAACTCTTGTTCTTGTTTGCTGAGTTCACCACTCATATAGGCTAAAGAGGTTTCTTGAAATGTCAGTGCATTGTCTTGGTTGATATCGTTAGCCATGAAAAAGCCCAAAATACCACCGACAACACCGCCAAGCGGTCCGCCAAGCATGGCGCCAGCAACTGCACCTGAGCCCAATCCAAGCATTTCGTTTTGGGTTTTGCTTTCTTTTAATTCTTTTGTTTGCAGTTGTGCAGGACCTTTGATGGTTTGATTTGATGCGGTGGAAGCTTGCGCTTGATATGCGTGACTCAATGCGAATGCTAGGGTGCTTGCAATGATGATTTTTTTCATGTGTGGTTCCTTACTTATGTTCAATGTATTGGATGAATGAAAATCTTGGTGATTTCGAGATGCATTAAAACAAGCAAAAATGGCAATTAAGGCGCTCAAAGATGGCAATGTGGCGATCAATTGTGGCGAAAAAATGGAAATTTCCCCTGTGGGCTTTGCTTTAGTTAAAAATTCGATATAGTTGAAGCATGATTAATCATGACTACTTGAGAACGCTTAAAAGACATGCCTAAAACCATTGCTTTAGTCGAAGACGATTTAGCACTTCGTGAAAACTATATAGCGGCCTTGAGTAAGCAGGGTTATCTGGTGCGAGCCTTCGAGACTCGACCTCAGGCTGAGCAGGCGTTTTCTGAGCAATTACCCGACTTGGCGATTATTGACATAGGTTTAAAAGAGGAAATTGACGGCGGCTTTATGTTGTGTCAGCAACTGCGAGCTTTATCGAAAACGCTGCCGATTATATTTTTTACGGCAAGAGATAACGACTACGACACTATATGCGGACTGCGTATGGGAGCGGATGACTATCTCACCAAAGATATTAGCTTGCCGCACTTATTAGCGCGTATCGCCGCATTATTTAGGCGCAATGATCTATTGTCACAGCCTCAACAGCCCTCAGATGTTGTGCAAACCGGTAAGTTAGCCATGGATGCGAAACGCATGACAGTCAGGTGGGACGATAGTCCAGTAGAGTTAACGGTGACAGAATTTTGGATGCTCTATGCCATTGCAAAACATGCTGGACATGTAAAGAGTCGCCAGCAATTGATGGACGAATCAAAAATGGTGGTAGATGACACCACCATTACTTCGCATGTTAAGCGGATCCGTAAGAAATTTTTGCAGCTTGATGCTGCGTTTGATTGTGTCGAAACGGTTTATGGCATGGGCTATCGCTGGAAGTCGCAACAATGAAAAGGTGGGGCTTGGGATTACGTAGTAAGCTGCTGTTGTTTTCATCCTTTTTATTCGTGATCCCTTATTTAAGCTACCAATTTGTGTGGGAGCTTGAAACTTACCTGCGTATCGGTCAAGAGCAAACCCTTGTTGGTACTGCTCGAGCGGTGGCAACAGCATTGCATGAGCGTCCCGCATTGTTTGATAATCAATCAGCATTTTTGGCCAATGTGCGCCCCGGTAAAGATTTATATGCACATCGTATTGTGTACCCTATTCAATTAGACGGTCGTTTGTCAGACTGGCAAGACTACCAAGAGCTAGCCATTGAATATGGCGCTGCCAATCTCATTGAGCAATCAAAGGTCTATCGTCCCGACAGCCTCAGATTTACGCATATGGTTGGGCAATATGATAAATTTTTATATGCAATGTTTTCGGTGCAGGATGACCAAGTGCTATATCGACCTGAAAACGCCCTACGTATTGATCGCAACGATTTTGTGCAAATTGCACTGACCCAAGCAGATGGGCAATTTAAACGCTTTGTTATTGCGCCGTTTCAAGCAGGTTGGGTAAATGCGTTTATTTTGGACGACAACACCGAAGCCATTTCGCCCGTTGGGGTCGAAACGCGCATTCAAGGTCAGTGGCGCAGTACCGATGTGGGATATGACCTGGAGCTAAGATTTCCACTGAGTATGCTTTCGAGCAATATTGCGTTTGCGGTAACCGATGTAGACGACCCGCAAAGCCGTGAAGTGAATTATGTGATGGGCACAGCCAACCCCACTAAGTCAGATGATTTGGGGACGGTATTAGTGCCTTCTCCTGAAATCGAGCGCATTATCAAAGGACTTAAATATTCCAGTGCCAGGGTGTGGGTGGTCGACAATCACATGCGGGTACTAGCGCGCTCAGGCGATATTCAAAACGCTGGTGGCGTGAGTAATACCAGCGACTATAATGCGAGTGAAGACTCACTATGGCAGCGCTTTGAAACGAAGGTTCTACTGCCTCTATACTACAAAATATTGACCAAGCCTCCCAGCGAATTTATTGACGAGCTCTCTGATGCCTTTGCGCTGCAGGGTAAAGATATTGCTAATGCGTTGTCGGGCCGACCCGATACATTGTGGCGCTTAAGCCCCGACAATAAGGCGGTCATACTGTCGGCTGCTCACCCTATTTTTATCGACAGTGAGGTAATGGGAGCGGTGGTCGTTGAACAGACCACGAACGGCATCCGCACATTAAGAAATCAAGCATTAGAAAAGCAGTTCAATTTTATTTTGGCGGTGATGCTACTGGGCATTGCATCCTTATTCCTCATTGCCTCACGTATCTCCAATCGTATTCGGCGGCTAAGAGACGATACTGAAAACGCGATTGATGTAAATGGTAAAATTGTGGGGCAGATTAGCGCATCTCATTCAGCCGACGAAATTGGCGATCTCTCAAGAAGTTTCTTTCAGGTGCTCGGCAAGCTATCTCAATATAATCATTATCTAGAAAATATGGCCTCGCGCTTGTCTCATGAGCTGCGCACCCCGGTGGCGGTGGTCAATTCGTCTCTCGATAACTTAATGCTAGATCCCGATGCCGCCGACCGCCATATTTATGTAGAGCGGGCGAAGCAGGGGATTTCTCGCCTCAGCAAAATATTAAACAGTATGAGTGAGGCAACTCGATTAGAAGAGGCAATCAGGCGCACCGATAAAGAAACCTTTGTATTGCACGAAGTGCTTAGCGGTTGTATTGATGGTTATAAGATGGCCTTTGTGGAGCAGCAAATTAGTTTGGACAATAAACTGCCCAACGCGGTTTTGCATGGCGCGCCAGAGCTGTTTGCACAAATGCTCGACAAAGTACTTACCAATGCCATCGAATTTAGCGAGGTCAATCAACCAATATTAGTCAGAGTATTTGAAAAAGACAAACGCGTAGTGCTTACTGTGACTAACCGAGGAGCTTTGCTGCCTAATGACATGCAAAACCAATTGCTTGAATCCATGATTTCGGTGCGTTCAAACTCTGCAGATGATGCTTCGCACCTTGGTTTAGGACTATTTATTGCGAAGATGATTGTTGAGTTTCATCGCGGTACTTTACACATCGACAATTTGCCAGACCACACCGGCGTTGTGGTTTTAATGTCGTTCAAGCACAATGAAGTCTAGATGGTGAGTTAGCATATGCTTGCAGCTAATAATATGAGTCATCTTTATTCTAATAAAAATATTAAAAAGGATGCTTTGCGCCTATGGCTTTTTCTATCCTCGTAGTTTCGATTCTTCTGAATATTTTAGTGGCCATTGCTGCCTATTTCCATAGCCCCTTATTGTGGCTTGGTTTAGTTACCGTGCCTTTGCTTCTGCTTGTGATCCACGATATGAAACAAACCAAGCATGCATTATGGCGCAACTTTCCAGTGTTGGCCCGTGGACGATGGTTTATGGAAGAAATCCGTCCTTTTGTGCAGCAGTATTTGGTCGAATCTGACACTGGCGGGGCGCCCATCAATAGGATGTTTCGTAACATCGTATATCAGCGCGCAAAAAATAATCGCGACACCGTTCCTTTTGGTACCCAAGTAGATACATACAAAACAGGCTATGAGTGGATAGGCCATTCTATTTCAGCGCTCAACGTTGAAGACATTGATTGCCAGCCTCGAATAAAGGTAGGCGGTAAGCGCTGCACTCAACCTTACGAAGCAAGCATTCTTAATATTTCAGCCATGAGTTTTGGTTCACTGAGTCAAAATGCGTTGCTGGCTTTAAACAAAGGGGCCAGTTTAGGAAATTTCTATCACAACACAGGAGAGGGGGGGATCAGCCCTTACCATAAAGCAAATGGAGGGGATTTGGTTTGGCAGGTCGGTACAGGGTATTTTGGCTGTAGAACACCCGATGGACATTTTGATGCGGAAAAATTTAAAAAAGCCGCTAGCGATCCACAGGTGAAAATGATCGAGATAAAGCTATCTCAAGGTGCAAAACCCGGTCATGGAGGCATACTGCCTGCCAGTAAAAACACCATTGAAATTGCTGAAATTAGGGGGGTGGAACCGGGCACTGAGGTAGATTCTCCGCCATTTCATTCTGCCTTTAAAACACCCATTGAGCTTATTGAGTTTATTGCACAACTGCGCAAACTCTCGGGGGGTAAGCCTATTGGGTTTAAACTCGCAATCGGCAGAAAGAGTGAGTTTATGGCAATTTGTAAAGCCATGCTTCAGTTGGACGATGGACCTGATTTTATCACCGTGGATGGCGGTGAAGGCGGCACGGGCGCAGCGCCTTTGGAGTATTCAAACTCTATTGGCTCGCCCCTTCGCGAGGCTTTATCGTTTGTCGATGACGCCTTAACAGGGTTTGGACTGCGCAAAGATATAAAGCTGATAGCCAGCGGCAAGATTATTTCAGGTTTTCATTTGGTTAAAAATTTAGCCATTGGCGCGGATATTTGCAACAGCGCTCGCGGCATGATGTTGGCCCTAGGCTGCGTTCAATCGCTCAGCTGTAATACTAATCGCTGCCCAACGGGGGTCGCCACCCAAGACCCTAAGCTTTCGAAAGGCTTGGTACCTGAAGAGAAGTCTGAAAGGGTATATAACTTTCAACAAAAAACCGTGCACGCGGCGGTTGATATCATGTCGTCGGCGGGCATTCAATCCCCTCACGAGGTGAATCGAACGCATATTTTTAGGCGCGTTAGCCAAGAACAAGTAAAGCGCTATGACCAAGTATTCCCCTTGGTAAAACCAGGTGCGTTTGTGAGCGGCGATATTCCTGAGCGCTACCGCTTAGACGTCGCAGAATCATCAGCAGCGACTTTCAAGCCGGTGACACAGCTTACTGAAATAGAAAATAAAACAGAGGCGCTGAGCGCGAGCTAGGAGAGTGGCTGAAAATTCCGCTTTGTTGGTCGATGACGCCCTATTTAGCTAGCCTATTGGTCAGTGAGTATTGAGCTTAACCCATCTCACTTTGCCGATGTATCAGTCGCTCCGCCATATCGAGATTTTTTGACACATTTACTCTTGCGACCCATTGATTCTATCGGCAAACTAGCGGCATATGGTGCATATTGCCTGTTCGATCTAACATTAAAATTCATAACCCAGTTCATTTGAAATGCAGTTTGCATTACTTCTTAGCAGAGTATGTAGTAAGTATGCGTTGATAATCTTCACTTGCGAGCAGTTTATCTATGGAGGACTGCAAGCGAATAATGGTGTCTAATGAAACATTTAAAGATAACGCTAAATATCCATCGTTTGAAAAAATCAAGATAGGCGTTCGCTGAATTTCAGTTGGACGTTCTAAGTTATTCATAAAGTAAGGGTTTTCTGAGGACGCTATTAAATGCACCCGGCCACGCAGCAGTAAATCAACACATTGTGTATAAGAGTTAGCCAATATCAAATTGCTAAACCCTTTACTCTGAAGCACCGTTTGATGTATGTTTCCATTCAGCACGCAAACGCTATCCACTTTCTTCGCATCATCAAAATCCCTTAGACTTTGAGGGCGCGCTATTGCTTCATAAAAGTAGGAGCGGTATCTGCGCATGGGACCTATCCATTGCACGCTATCATTGCGCTCTTTGGTTCTTAAAATATTAAAGACCGCGATATTATCTTCCGACTGAAGCTTTCTTAGCGCCCGAGCAAAAGGCAGAACCTGTATATTATTTTTTAGATTTAAGTCCTTAATAATCCAGCGAATTATCTCCACATCCAAGGCTCGTCGTCCGCCCTTAGGTACCCCTACTAACTCACCATGCGCATTTGTTTGCACGGCTTCTTGTATTGAATGGGTATAAAACTGTAAATTTACATCATCACTAGCAAATACCGCTTTAGCCGCAGTCTGTGACGAAATAAACAAAATACATAAAGCAAGACGATTGAAAAAAAGCAAAGTCACCCCTCGGTATACATGCCGCTTACGTTAATTATTGCTTGAACTTATACATAAATACCATGTGCTTGAGCTCAAACTCAGCGATAAGTCTAGTTGCGCATGAAGCAGGTCATTCGCCTGACGAATATGGCTGCTTGCAACCGACTAGCCTCTGTGAGACATGTCTTTTAGATTGGGCTGATGTTGATTGAGGCTGGAATTTGCTGGTTTTTGTTGAAATGCCTACCATCAATTACGCAAACGTCTAGACTGTGAGTATAAAAATTTCGAGAGTTGAGCGGGTGGCCCTACCACGCAATAGTGTATCGTTTAGCACAGTGTGTTGACTTGCCGTTTAAGCGCCAAAACTGCAGTCGCGTTTAAGGCTTTGTGTATCGGATAATCAACTCACAATCTTTGCCTGATATGGCTTATCAGATTGATTGTTTTCTTGATTAACTCTCGGTTGGTTGGCCGGGATTGTGCCAGCAGATGCCTTTAGTGTGCACTCTGGCTTCAACGAAACCATGACCGGTGAAGATATTTTAGAGAGTATTTTGCATACCGAGTTGCGAGTCGCTATCTCTAGACCCGAAGAATTTATTGAAATAATATTCCAACAACATATGCAAAAATCATAAAACATTTAACGCATTCGCAAGGAGAATCAATAATGGCTGACGACGGCAGCGCAAAATCGCAATCACTATGGCCAATGCCAAAATTTTATTTTCAAGTGAAGTGGGATTCAAAAGTAATGTCTTTTCAAGAAGTATCGGGATTAGATGCTGAGTCACAGACAATTGAGTATCGAGCAGACAACAGTAACATGTTTTCGACGGTTAAAATGCCCGGTATTCAAACATCTGGCAATGTGACGATGAAAAAAGGCGTTTGTAAATCAGATGACAAGTTTTGGGACTGGTTTAGCCAAATCAAGATGAACACCATAAAACGCTTACCCATGACGATTAGTTTGCTTGATGAAACGGGTGCTCCAACCATGGTGTGGAAGCTTGTTAACGCATGGCCAACCAAAATCACAGGAACCGATTTAAAATCCGATGGCAATGAAGTGGCAATTGAAAGTATTGAAATTGCTCATGAAGGTTTAACCATCGAAAACAGCAACTAAAGAAGAAGGCCCTTATTAGCCAATTGACCTAAGTCCCTTGTAAATTGCAAACAGGTTACCTGAGTTATTATCAATGCTTGCCCTAGGTTCAGACACTAAAATACGGTAATCTAATAGCAACTAGACATGAGCGACAAAACCACTGTGCAAATCCAATATCGTGACGTAGTTTGTGAACAAGCCATTGACTCAACATTGCCGCCACTTTTAGATAAAATTTTGCGGCATCGAGGGGTATCTGACGTCAGCGAGGTCAGCACCAAAGCATCGCAACTGCTGCATTATCAGTCCTTAAAGGGTATCGATGCCGCAGCAGCGGTCATAAGCGACGCAATAACCGGGCAAAAGAACATTTGCATTGTTGGCGATTTTGATGCCGACGGAGCCACCAGTACCGCTCTGTGCATGCTTAGCCTGCGAGATTTTGGTCATGCTCAAGTTCAATTTATTGTGCCCAATCGCTTTGATTTTGGTTATGGCCTGACTCCTCCGGTTGTGCAAATGGCGCATGAGCAAGGCGCAAATCTCATTATCACAGTAGATAACGGTATTTCGAGCATAGACGGCGTGGCGCTCGCCAACTCGCTGGGAATGCAGGTGGTGATCACTGATCATCATTTGGCAGGTCAAGATTTGCCTGCCGCCGCTGCCATTGTCAACCCCAATCAACCGGGCTGCGAGTTCCCGTCTAAACATCTTGCGGGAGTGGGCGTCGCATTTTATGTGATGTCAGCGGTTAAGGCTTTACTCACCAGTAAGGACTATTTTACCGATAGGACGATTACAGCGCCCAATTTAGCTAAATACTTAGATATTGTAGCGCTGGGTACAGTGGCTGACGTTGTGCCTCTTGACCAAAATAATCGTATTTTGGTGCATCAAGGTGTCGCGAGAATTCGCGCTCGCAAAACCAGAGTGGGCATTTTGGCCATGCTCGATATCGCTAGCCGCGACCCTGCGCGCATCGCCTCTTCAGATCTAGGCTTTGTGTTAGGTCCGCGTTTAAATGCAGCCGGTCGTTTGCAAGATATGTCGGTAGGCATTCATTGCTTGATGACTGAAAACAACGAAGATGCGTATAAAATTGCGGCGCAGTTAGATGCCTTGAACAGAGAGCGGCGCAGCATCGAACAAGACATGCAGCAAGCCGCGGAGCTTGCATTAGCCGATTTAGAACTTTCTGATAGTGATATGCCCTCCGGCATTATTTTATATGATGAAGATTACCATCAAGGGGTCGTGGGGATCCTCGCAGGTCGCATCAAAGAAAAGTACTATAAACCCACCATTGCCTTTGCCAATGAAGACGAAGTGTCGATAAAAGGCTCCGCTAGGTCTATCCCTGGCGTGCATATTCGAGATGTATTGGAGCGTATTCATACTCAGTATCCGCTTATGATTAAGAAGTTTGGTGGGCATGCAATGGCGGCCGGCTTGTCTTTGCATAAAACCCATTTAGCCGAATTTAAAGCCGCTTTTGAGCAAGAAGTCGCGATTGCGAGTAAACATCTTCCAAAAGCACAAACGCTGCTGTCTGATGGCTCTTTAGACACCAAAGATATGATTTTAGAAACCGCCGAATTGTTGAAAATGTCGATCCCTTGGGGACAACAGTTTGAAGAGCCCTTGTTTGACGATGAGTTTACCTTAGTTAGCCATCGTATTGTTGGCGAGAAGCATTTGAAAATGGTGGTGCAAAAACAGCAGCAGGTATTTGATGCGATTGCCTTTAATATCGATCCAGAAGAATGGCCCAACCCAGAGGTGAGCAAAGTGCATTTAGCCTACCGGCTTGATGTGAACGAATTTCGTGGGCAGGTGAATGTGCAGTTAATGGTTTCTTGCATAGATGTGATTGGGTAATGTTTATGAGTATTGTTTATAGGCAATGTCTATTTGTAATGTCCACAGGTAATGTCTATGGCCGGTAAACGAATACTTATAGAGTTTTATGAGCAAGCTTGAAGCGACAGGTTATGTGATACACCGCCGGCCATATCGTGAAACCAGCCTGATTGTAGATTTTTTTACGCGTCAGTATGGACGCATTAGCGCAGTGGCAAAAGGCGCTAGAGGGGCCAGTAAATCTGACCGAAAAAGCTTGATCCAACCTTTGCAGTTGCTTTCGTTTGAGCTAAGTGGTCGCAGTCAACTCAAAAACTTAGGCATTGCCGAGGCTTTGCAAAGCTCGCTGAATTTAAAGGGTACAAGTTTGTACAGTGCCTTTTACCTAAATGAACTGCTGATGCGAGCAATCCCTGAAACTGAGCCTATGAGTATGCTATTTGAACAATATCAACGGACCCTCACAGCCCTTGAAAGAGTCTCAAACGACAATACAGCTGCAGAAATTAACGCAAACTCAATTCCTACAGGCGATGTGGAGCCTATTCTTCGAGAGTTTGAGCTTTTGTTACTGCAAGAGCTAGGGTACTTACCCGACTTTAACTATACCGCTGATACGGGTGAACAAATTATAGCCGACTTAAGCTACAGCTTTGTCTCTGAACAAGGTTTTATCGCCTGCTCGGCTAAGCAAGCCTATGCATTGAGCGGACGAGATATTATTTCGATTGCACAAAAAGATTTTTCGCCGAGCGCAAGAAGAGCCGCTAAGTATATTTGCAGACAGGCTTTTTTGCCTATTATTGGCGATAAACCACTAAAGTCGCGAGAGCTTTTTATCTCAAGATAGTGCTGGTTACATGTTTAGCTAGTCACAAATTATCTATTTACTCCTACTGCCTGCTGTGGAATCGAGCTAGTGTTGATGCAGCAACTCGCAAATGTTAAGCCGAGTCCCAGTGTTAGCAACAAAGGTAATGCAGATGCCTTGTTGAGTGATGTAATGTTATAAAGGCTATTTGCATTCTAGGGTTGGAAATTACAATTTCTGATAATTTGGAAAAACTTCTGTTTTGTGCAAAATTAGGTAGGTTTGCAATGGGCAGATTGCCACTATTGAGTTTTTACTGAAAATGACCGCAATGCCCTCGATAACTGGCCATATTGGATTTTTGAGTTGTCACTCCCTGGAGCGGACGTTCAAGGTAAAACGGCAATACTACACACCCCAAAATCAGGCTGATTGTTCAGTCGTTTTCTGAGCGCTTGTTTGACATCCTAGAATACCACGATTTAAGGATGAAAGATTTTTCTGTCAATACAGCAAGAACAAAAGTACAAACGACATCGCCCTGAAACTACCTTACTGTATCAATTGGTAGAACGTTTCTATCCAGAGTTTACCGACAGCTTAGCAGAGCAAGGAAAATACTTACCCAAATATGTTGAACGTGAGT
>NZ_JBGIYY010000018.1:0-96544 GCF_041380235.1 Glaciecola sp. SC05 | reverse complement strand
AGTAACATATTCTGGATTTTCAATCGGCGTTGGTTTAACGGGTACATAATGTCCAGAAAATACTTGTCTTGGCGCGTAATCAATGCCATTTTTGGTAGCATCAGGATCGCAGGTTAGGGTATTAATAAGAGAGTAATCAGCCAGCTTACCAAGGTCTTCAAGGGTGACAACATTATCATGGCTTTCATTTGCGCTGCTGTTATTTTACGTATCCATATGTCTATTTTCTCAAGGTTGAATTTTTAAGATTGGTACTGATACACAAATATTACCATGCAGGCCTTTCATAGTTAAGGCGACTATTCTTTTCACGCAATGGTTGATTGCTTCTATGGCATCAAAAGACGAACACTCGCTCAAGCCAACCTTTCAAAATCGCCGGTGTTGACAACCAGTAAAGGGGAAATTGCGCATTCAAGCATGTCGCAAGGAGCCGCCACCATCGATGCGATCAGCATATAAATCACATAATTCGGAAGTTTTAATTTCCATGCTGGGTAAGCTCTTACTGAATTAGACCCATCCACACTAGTTGAAAATGCAGGCGGAGTAAACCTTATCGCGAAAATTGTCTCATTAATCCTTTAAGCGCTGTGCGTAGCACTTATATTGTCATATTCTCTTCGCATAAGTGTCACGATTGCTTAATAAAAGTCCACTACTCTGAGCTTCCATTGAATATGACGCTAGGGACATCAGATGAATCGACTAGCAGATTTAGACACATGGGTTTTTCAATGGGTAGCACAATATACTTCGTCTTCTACACAGCCTATTTCAATCTACTTTAGATGGGTGTCAAAAACTGGAGATGGACAACTCTATATTTTACTCGCCGCCATATTATTCTATTTTGATGAGCAACATGGTGCTTTATTTTTATACACAGCGCTCACCGCATATTGTTTTGAGATCCCTATGTATCTGATATTAAAGCACGGATTTAAGCGCAAACGTCCATGCGATCTTTTCTTAAATGTAGAGGCATATGTGATACCCGCAGACAAATTTAGTCTGCCATCCGGGCATACCGCAGCAGCATTTTTAATGGCAACGATCATTATGCATTTTTATCCGAATTTAGCGCTTGTCGCATATTTATGGGCTTGCATGGTTGGACTTTCTCGCATTGTATTGAGAGTGCACTTTCCGCTAGACGTTTTGCTCGGCGCAAGCTTAGGCATTGCCGTTGCGCTATGTAGCATCTACTTTTTTGGATAAGGCAATTGCATGAAAATTCTTTACGGGGTTCAAGGCACTGGCAATGGGCATATTACTCGCGCCAGACACATGGCTGAGGGCTTTGCTCGGCGCAATGATATTCAGGTTGACTACTTATTTAGCGGCCGTAAGCCCAATGGCTATTTTGATATGCAAAGTTTTGGTAACTACCAAACCTCAAGAGGACTGACTTTTGTTACCAATAATGGTCGCGTGCAAAAACGACAAACCATTGCCCACAACAATGTCTTTTACTTTGCCACTGAATTAAAACAAAGAATGGTTAAAAATTATGATTTAATTATCAATGATTTTGAACCCATTTCAGCATGGGCAGGAAAATTATCGGGTGTGCCGTCGCTATCGGTAAGTCATCAGGCCGCTTTTTTACATCAAGTTCCTAAGCATAAACAAAGCCTACTCGACAAGGCAATTACCCAATACTTTGCACCAACACAATATAGCTTAGGTACGCATTGGTATCACTTTGGTCATCAGATCATACCGCCTTTCGTTGCTAGGCAATGTAGCAAACAAACTATCGAGCAAGCAGTTAAGCCAATCAATATAAAAAGCAAGGCGATATTGGTGTATTTACCATTTGAAGATACCCAGCTCATTACCGAGCAGCTAAACGACTTAAGTGACTATCTATTCATATGTTATCACCCAGCGGTAACACACGCTTACTACTCGCAAAACATTCACTGGCGACCTTTATCCACCAAAGCATTCAAGCAAGATTTAGTCAATTGTACAGGCGTCATTGCAAACTGCGGCTTTGAATTGTCAACCGAATGCCTTAGCTTGGGTAAAGCATTGTTAGTAAAGCCCTTACAAGGTCAATACGAACAGTCGTCTAATGCCTATACCTTGCAAACCCTCGGCTTGTGTGAAGTTATGCATGACTTGAACAGTGATGAAATAGACGAATGGTTGCAATGTAAACAGGGCATAAAAATTGACTACCCCAGCAACTGCGATAGCTTTATTGACTGGATTGCAGAAGGCGACTGGCAAGCACCCGAAGCAATTTGTAAAAGCCTTTGGCAACAAGTGCGCTTTCCTGATAGCCTCAAAGACAAGCTTAAACATTTTCAAACGGCAATTGAGTGATACTTGGTATCTTGATGAGGTATTCATCAAGATCAAAGGTGTGCTGCATTACCTTTGGCGGGCTGTCGATCAGGATGGTGATGAAATCGATATTCTCGTTCAGAAACGTAAAGATAAACATGCAGCTAAGCTTTTTTTCAAAAAGTTATCAAAAGGCCAGCAAGCCGCACCAATCAAGATAGTCACCGATAAATTACGCAGTTATTCAGCAGCCAAGAAAGAACTGATGCCGCTTGCAGAACACTCAACCCAGCAGTACGAAAACAACAGATGCGAGTTGTGAACAAAATTTAGCGAAGGCAGTTAAATTGTGGTTCTGTCCATCCGAATTCGGTCACTTGACAGTACAGCTTACCAATATACCTCTGCGCGCATTGCAATATTGCGAGAGCGCTCCATAACTTCGAGTAGGCTAGCGGTTTTATCTTTGATCCATTGCTGAAACTCAAGTAAGTCTTCAACTTCGCACTCAACTGATGCATCTTGCAAAAATGCCAGTGCTTTAAGCTCTTCGATACCCTGCAATAGGTCAAGCCATGGGGCCCTGAAGTCACCTCGAGTATCAGTAAACAACTCTCCTAACAAAAAACCATTGGTTAACGACTGCTTTAACAATATCTCGATTGAAAGATACTTTGCCGCGTCCATTCTGCCATTTGTAGGTAGCGACTGCATAACGGTTTGCCAACTTTGCGACAACCAACCATTTGCATGTTTAGTAACCGGAATATCAGCACCATCTGTTTGTTCTCGCCATGGTTTTTCAACAAGTAAGCGCGATGCACTCAGTTGCACCGTGCTACTCAAGTTCGACATTAGCAATTCTTCCGGTTTATAAGCTAAAAACAAACCTTCTCTGCGGCCGAGTAAATAATTAACCATTTGTTGATTTTTAGGGACACGTTTGCAAAACGCGCCTTTGCGAGAACGCAGTTGGTGAATACTCACTAAGTCTTCTTGCCATGACCATTGCTGCACAAGGCTGAGTAACTGTTTATGAAGTAACAAGAGATGGTCTGATTGCAGTACAGGCAAATATAACGATACGCTTTGCATCAACAACACTAGACTCTCTCGCACTTGCGTAAGTGCTTTGGCATCTTGAGTTTGCAAATACAAGCCTTGATGATACTGCCAATGCGTCAATGCGCATTCAATGGCTTTACACAAACCCGATTCAGTTGTATCTGAATAGTGCAAAGGTAAAAACGAGGGAAGTGTTTTTGTGCCCACTCGGCCGCCTTGTATAAGCTGGTAACCTCTACCGGCTTTAGTAATATTGCTTAAGCGTACGGGCATAACGAGTGCAATCTGCTGTGCCAAATCAAACAGCATTTTCGGTTCACCTTGCTTAAGTTCGAGCTCAATCTCTCTGATTTGTAGACTATCATCTTCGGTTTTGACCTCGCCTATGTCTAGTACAAGCTCAACGCAGCCTTTGTCGGTAGTAATATCAAACTGAGTTCGTTGAAAATGGGTAGTAAATAACTTAGCAATGTTGCGGTTAACTTTCTCTACGTCAAAGTCATCCCCCCAAATATCCGGGTCAAATTTGTGTAAGTCTGGGATGGGGGCAGCAAGTGTGACATTATATTCTGGACGCTGATGCAGTCCTCCCTGAACTTGACCTTGTGTCTTAACGGTTTGTTCATAACCACCGTCAATAGCTCGCACCCGAAAACCCATTCTGCGCTTACCCAATAGCTGATCCGGCGTATCATAATATTCATTAAATACCGCTTTATCGAAACGTTTGACCTCTGCTTTTAATGAAGGAAAAAATTCTGACTCCAATCGCTCTAGCGCGTTTTCTTGTACAACTAATTTTAATTCAATTTCCATTCTTGTATCTCTATGCAGATGCTTCAATCAGTCTTTTAACTCACTTGTCACAACAAGTATAAACCTTATTTTAAGACTCAATAGCAATACTTGGTGGTTCCAAGCGTTCGCATAATTTTTAACCAATATCGCAAAAAAGGCTATATACTCATGAACGTAAGGCCTCAAAAAAACAAGCGTACTCCAACGAATAGCCAAAGCGATTAAAGGGAAACCACCATGACGGACAGTTACTTTCAATCAATCAGCGACAAAGACACTAGCCGCAGTATTCTTAATTTAGACTTGCCAACCTACCGACAAGCATACAGCGATCGTACGGCATGGGTTATGTCGGTACTATCTGAATTAGCCTATATCAAGTTTAACCCCTTGTTTAAAGCCACTGTCCCTGCTTCGGAGGATGGTAAGCAGGGCGAAGCTGCCGCGAACAAACCGGAATACATAAAAGCACACTTTATTCAGCGGATCACTAAAATGATCGATGCCGATCGCGCTGAATTACTCTCGGGCATCATCGATAAAGTGCTCTACAATCACGAAGAAGAGCAGGCTCGTTTAAATGCGCAGCTCAGCGAGTTTGATTTTAAAATCATAAAGGTCTTTGACAAAGGCGGTACGCAGGCCATTCTTGTTCAAAATAAAGAGTATATGGTGTTAGCATTCAGAGGCACCGAAACCGACTCGCTTGACGATATCAAAGCAGATGCTCGTGCAAATATTCGCAAATGCGAAACTCAGGGCATGATCCACAGCGGATTTTACTTTGCTTACCAAGAGATACGATTGGAAGTTGAACAAACTCTTCTAAAATCGCCGTATTGTAATAAGCCTTTATATATTACTGGGCACAGCTTAGGCGGAGCCTTAGCCACGGTTGCAACCAAATTTATATATCATAAAGGCGGCCTATCGGCGTGCTACACCTTTGGCTCTCCTCGAGTGGGGAACGACGATTGGATCAATAATATAAAAACGCCTATTCACCGCTTAGTTAACGCCGCAGATTGCGTAACCATGCTTCCCCCTGGCGACGTCACTGTAACGATATTGGCTACCATTGCTAAAATTATACCGGGTGCAGGAGAACGCGCGGCGGCTTGGCTTCAAGCTAAGTTTGGAGGGTATATGCATGCTGGTAATATGCGATATCTTACCAACTGTAATCCTGGAGACTTCGACGACGTAAAAGTACTTTATACGGTAAGTTTTTTCTACAGAATTAAAGCCTTAGTATATAAATCTCTGCCCTTTTCTAAGCTGTTAGCCGATCACTCCATCAGCACTTATAGCAAAAAGCTCATGATCATTGCTTTTAAACGCAACAAAGCCAAAATGCTACCCGATGACGAGAAGCCCAAGCCAGCGCCCAGAAAGAAAAGAACTACAAGCGCCGCTAAACCAGCGGAAAAATAGCCTTCTACAAAAAAGTGCGATGCTGCTTGCTCGCAGTCATCGCACTTTTTAAGACCTCAGCTCTGCCTCAGCATGCCTTCAGCAGATAGCTTAGTCGTCATCTTCATCGGTCAATGTCATCAATGAGGTATTCCCTCCTGACGCTGTCGTATCGATCGATATGGTTTTCTCTGTTAACAATCGTTGGATCATGTTGTCGTTATAGCGAGCAGTAATCGTCGGCAATATCGCTCCTTGTCTCTGCGCCAATTCCCTTGCAATATAGGCCGCTCGAGGTGTAGCCGTATCGATGACTACACCGTTTAATGCTGGGTGCTTGAGCAAGGCTTCTAAGTGCCTTAGCCTTGCTACGTGGAATATGTTTTTAGGCGCACCAGTGGTTTCAAGTTTGTTCTTAAAGGCTAATGCCTCTTCATAGAAGAGCTCAGAAACAACCGAAATCACCACATTACCGGTAGCAAGCGCAGTAACAATGGACAGAACCCAGTATTCAAACGCAACTTCTTTGTCTGCAAAGGTAACAAGTATGCCTCTAGGCTCTAAATGCAAAGTGTTCGACTCACCGGTAGGCCCGGGTAAGACCTTGGCTTTTTTCAAACGTTTTTCAATGGTAATGAGCTGCGCACGAGCGGTAGCTAAGGTTTGATTTAAATCATCGGCCAACTCATCAACAATATCAACGATTGCGATTTTTGCGAGCAGTTGACGCACCCAAGAAATCCGCGATGTTAAAGAAGTTAGGCGCCAGGGCTGAGCCACGGACATCGCTTGTGTCATCATATTAGCAACGTCTGCATAGTCTGATTTATCACTGGCGAGGGCTTTATCATCCGAAAATTCATGGGTAACCGGAGCGGCTACTGGTGTCGATTTTTCTACCATTAAACGCGGTAAATAATTCGGTCCACCGGCTTTTGGCCCAGTACCTGATAATCCGCGACCACCAAATGGCTGCACGCCAACAATAGCGCCAATCATGTTGCGATTAATGTAAACATTACCTGCGTTTGAAAGCTTTGCGAGCTCATGAGCACGCTCTTCGATACGCGAATGTATGCCCATTGTTAAGCCAAATCCTGTGCCGTTGATTTGCTCAATCACTTCATTGATTTTCTTACCTTTGAAGCGAACCACATGTACACATGGGCCAAACACTTCTCTTTCTAGCAGATCGATACTGTCAATTTCATATAATCTAGGCGCAAAAAAAGTGCCGTTTAAACTGTCATCAACATCACACTGATAAAGCAGTTTGGCGCCTTTTGTATTGGCCATTGCTTGGGCATGCTGGTTAAGCGAATTCAAAGCCTTGCTGTCTATAACTGGGCCGATATCGGTAGAGAGCCACTGTGGATCTCCAACTTTTAACTCTTTTAACGCGCCAATTAGCATTTTTATTATGTCATCAGCAATATCTTCTTGAACAAATAGCACTCGCATTGCCGAGCAGCGTTGACCCGCGCTTTGGAAGCCGGATGTAATAACATCGTCAATGACCTGCTCTGGCAATGCAGTTGAATCCACAATCATACAGTTTTGACCGCCGGTTTCAGCGATTAGTGGAACTTGCTCAACGCCGCGCTCCGCTAACTTTTGCGAAATCAACGTACCGGTTGCGGTAGAGCCCGTAAACATCACACCTTTGATGCGCATATCGGGCAACAAGGTATCGCCCACATCGGGGCCACTGGCTAAAACTAATTGCACCACATCTTTTGGTAAACCTACTGAATACATTAGCTCTAGTGCACGCTTGGCAATTAAACTGGTTTGCTCTGCAGGTTTTGCAATAACCGTATTGCCTGTAACAATTGCGGCAGTTACTTGGCCTAAGAATATGGCGAGCGGGAAGTTCCAAGGACTAATGCACAAAATAACGCCACGCGGCGCTAAACGATTATCCGGATCAAGCTCTTCTGCTCTGGCAGCGTAGTAACGACAAAAGTCGACCGCTTCGCGCACTTCATCAATACCGTCTTGAGCAATTTTACCGGCTTCTTTTATACATAAACCAATCAACTCATCCATGTGCCGCTCGAGAATATCAGCAGTAGCTTTGAGCACTTGCGCTCGGGCTTCTACGGGTGTTTGCGACCATGTTTGAAAAGCTTCACTGGATGCATCAAGCTTTGCCCGCATGTCAGCCTGATTATCAAACTGATGATAGCCAATCACTTCGTCATGATTAGCAGGATTCAATACCGCATGCAGACTTTCTTTATTTGGCATTTCAGCAACTTGTTGCATATGCGAGCTAAACCACTTTTCCAAATGAAATTTAGTATTGGCTAGCTGATTCATGTCATATAAGTCGAGGCCACGTGAATTCTCTCGTTCTTTGCCATATAGATTAAGCGGCATACTGATTTGATCGTTTTCGCGGCGAGTCAAGCGCTGGGTATGCTCAACCGGATCGCCAAGCAATTCTTCGACTTCTTTTTCATCGTTAACAATTGCGTTTACGAATGAAGAATTGGCGCCGTTTTCTAATAAACGCCTCACTAAATAAGCAAGCAAATCCTCATGTTCGCCCACTGGCGCGTACACTCGACACTGAATGCGATCTTGTTCCACAATTTGGTCATAAAGTGTATCGCCCATGCCGTGCAAACATTGGAATTCAAAGTTTTCTTTGTCATCCCCTGCCAATTCTAAAATCACAGATGCACTATATGCGTTGTGAGTGGCAAACTGAGGATAAATAGTATCTCTGTACGCCAACAATCGGTTTGCACAAGCGTGATAAGAAACGTCCGTAGATGATTTGCGGGTAAACACCGGAAAGTCTTCTGCACCCATTTGTTGCGTGTGTTTAATTTCGGTGTCCCAATAAGCGCCTTTAACCAAGCGCACCATCATGATTTTACCCACTTTTTGAGTCAGCTCTCGTAGCCAATCAATTACAAATATGGCGCGCTTTTGGTAGGCCTGTACGGCTATCCCAAATCCATTCCAACCCGCTAAGTCCGGATCGCTGAATACGCGCTCAATTATATCTAGCGAAATTTCTAAGCGTTCTGATTCTTCCGCATCAACGGTTAAACCAATATCATGCTCTTTTGCCATTAAGCAAAGTACTTTCAGCTTGTCGCTAATTTCATCAACAACTGTTTCGTGCTTTAAGAAATCAAAGTGTGGATGAATCGCCGATAGCTTGACTGAAATACCAGGGCTCTTTTTGGGACCCCTGCCTTTTGCAGCTTTACCAATGATCTTAATCGCATGCACATACGAATCATAATAACGCTGGGCGTCTTCACTGGTTCTTGCACCCTCGCCGAGCATGTCATAAGAATAAACGTAGCCTTTTTTCTCCTTCACTTCTGCACGCTCTACAGCATCTTCGATAGTTTCGCCCATTACAAATTGCTTGCCCATCACTTTCATAGCAATGTTCATGGCACGACGAATAACTGGTTCACCCAGCCGACCTAGGGTCTTTTTCAGAAGGCCTAGTTGTTCTTGTTTACGTTTATCTGCGTAAGTCACCATGCTGCCAGTAAACATTAGACCCCAAGCCGATGCATTTACAAACATCGAATCACTGTTGCCTAAATGCGGTGCCCACTTGCCTTGCGAAAGTTTGTCGCGAATCAGTTCGTCTTGAGTACCTTTGTCTGGCACTCGCAACAACGCTTCGGCCAAGCACATTAATACCACACCTTCAGATGTCGATAGCGAATATTCATTGAGCAATGCATCGACCCCGCCATGCGCTGAATTTTCACGGCGAATGCGAAGCACCATAGTCCGTGCGCGCTCCCATGCACGGCTGCGCGCACGCATATTAACCTCTGCCTCAGGTAAAATATGATCGATGGCACGCGCTTCGCTAATTCGATAAAAGTCACGGATTTTCTGGCGTATGAGTGACTCGGTAGCAAGATTACTGCGTACTAACATGTGGAACCTCTTTGCGGTTAATGTGGGTAAAAATTGACACACTCTCAAATGCCGCCACACTATAATCAATTACGCTAAATTACCAGTCTTGTAGACAATACCAAGCCTTGCGAATGTGTTGCGGTGTAAACATTTGTGGCGCCCGATTGTACTATGCTGTTAAGCCCACACCAAACACTATAATGGTGCAAGAGCAAAAATCTTCGTTACTAAAAATTGAAAATTACCGCTTAAAAAATTCGCCTCTTTTTGCCCCAATAAAATGTGCTAATATAGCGTTATTGAAACGAACTCAATTGATAATAAATATTAACCCTAGGCCGCGAGAGTGTTATTTTATAACAGCGATCATGCCTAGCGTGGAATATAATGAGTGTAAGGCACAATCATGAAACATAAATGGATAGCAGTATTACTCATTGCGCTACTCGCCGCTTTACAGGCTCGTTTATGGTTTGGCAAAAATAGCATTGCTGATTACCGTAAGATGCAAACTCAAATCACTGGTCTTGAGCAACAAAACGCAAATTTGTCACAAAGAAACTCATTATTAAAAGCAGATATTAAAGACTTACAATTAGGCATTGATTCAATGGAAGAAAGAGCTCGCAATGAATTAGGCTTAATTAAAGAAGGCGAAACTTTTTACCGTATTTTGCCAAAAGAGTAGTTTATTTGACTTCCCCCTCATCACTGTCGGTTGTTATTCCTGCTGCGGGCATCGGCTCGCGCATGGCGAGCGATATACCTAAACAATATTTAAGTCTCGCTGGCAAAACCGTTTTAGAGCATTCAATTAACGCATTTGTTGATCATCCACTGGTTCAAAAAATAGTGGTTTGTCTGCATCCAAAAGATTCGCTTTTTGACACCTTGAGCATAGCCAACCACCCTAAAATAATAGCAGTAGAAGGCGGTGATACTCGAGCCCAATCAGTGTTGAATGGCCTACGTTTTTTGCAAGGACATGTGAGTACAGACTGGGTGTTAGTGCATGATGCTGCGCGCCCCGGCTTATCTCAAAAAGCCTTAGACCGTTTATTGGCGGCGCAAAAATACAGTGCTGCGATTCTAGCACTGCCCGTTGTCGATACAATCAAAGTCGCTGAAAGTGAATCTGAAGCTTTACCAAAGCGTATTCACACGACAATAGACCGAAGCCATTTATGGCAAGCGCAAACCCCACAAATGTTTCAAAGCCAGCGACTATTGCATGCAGTAGAACATGCATTAAGCCAAGGCCTAGTGCTAACTGACGAAGCCTCAGCTATTGAGTATCTAGGCGACGATGTCTTGCTTATTGAGGGTGAAGCAGCAAATATGAAAATTACGCGGCCGGAAGACCTCGCTTTAGCTGAGTTTTATCTGCGACAGCAAACCATAGCAAGAGAATATCAATGATCAGAATCGGACATGGCTACGACGTGCATAAATTTGGCTCTCAGAGCCCGCTTATTATTTGCGGAGAGCACATTCCCCACCACCAAGGCTTAATTGCCCATTCCGACGGTGACGTTGCCCTGCATGCGCTATGTGACGCGATGCTAGGCGCATTGGCACTTGGTGATATTGGTAAACATTTTCCGGATACCAGCAGCGACTACGAGGGCGCAGATTCAATCATGCTGCTAAAACATGTGTATCAGCTTATCCAGCAAGCAGGCTTTATACTTTGCAATTTAGATATCACGATAGCTGCTCAAGCTCCAAAAATGGCACCTCATATCGTCAACATGCGTAAAAATATCGCCCTCGCATTAAATGCGGAATTATCACAAGTCAGTGTCAAAGCCACTACCACGGAAAAGCTTGGTTTTGTTGGTCGTGAAGAGGGCATTGCTTGCGATGCTGTGGTATTGCTGGAGTCGGTAAGTGAATAATTCTGAAGTAAGCGAAGCTAGCACATCTCACTGGCATCGACTGCACGGTTCTCCACTTAGCACTGGGGATATCAAAACCTATGCCGATGATTTTGTGGTAGAAGAACAGCTAGGCTTTGAACTCACAGGTGAAGGCGAACATCATTTACTTTGGATCGAAAAAACCAATACCAATACTGCATTTGTAGCAGAACAATTAGCAAAGTTTTCAGGCATTTCACTGCGAGATATTAGCTACGCTGGCCGAAAAGACAAATTCGCCCGCACCAGACAATACTTCAGTGTCTATCAAGGCAAACACAGTTGTCCAAATTGGCAAGACTTCGAATCACCAGATATAAGCATATTAAATGCAACACGCCATAACAAAAAACTAAGAACCGGCGCTCTGCAGGGCAATAAATTTAGTTTAATTGTTCGCAATGTAGCTACACTTGATCCACAGTTATGGCAACAGCGCATGCTTCAAATTCAAAATTTTGGTGTGCCTAATTATTATGGCCAACAGCGCTTTGGCGAAATGCATACCGCCAAAGGTATAGTGCTCAACGGTAACCTAAGTTTGGGTATGCGTATGGCCCAAGGCGAAAAAATTAAGAATCGAAATAAACGCTCAATGGCGATTTCAGCGCTTCGAAGCTATCTATTTAATGAGGTCCTTAGCCAGCGGGTTTCAACAGGTCTACATACGCAAATAATGATGGGCGACGCTCTGCAGCTTGCAGGCTCAAACAGTTATTTTGTGGTATCTGCAAGCGACAATATTGACGCCCTTTATAAACGCTTAGCTGAGCAAGATGTGCAAATTACTGCGCCTTTACTTGGTAGCGGGAAGTCAGCGGTTCAAGCCGATACTGAGGCCTTTGAGAGTGGGCTGCTCGCGCAACATCCCGCCATAATAAAGACGCTTACTGATGTGGGTTTAAAACAAGAAAGGCGACCAATATTGCTGTATCCTAAAGACATACAGTGGTCACTTGAAGATAACAATTTACACCTTTCTTTTAGTTTACCGTCGGGTTGCTTTGCAACCGCTGTACTGCGAGAAATTATTGCGTCAGAGGGAAGCTCAACGACCCCAACAGAATCACCATAGCGAACAGCGATTGCTTACAAAAATAAGATTAACATGATAATAAAAAACACTCGCAAAGGCTCGCAATTAGCGGCACTTCTGCAAAAAGAAGGGATTCGAAACACCCGGGTGCTAGAAGTCATTGCGGCTACTCCCCGAGAATTTTTTGTGCCTGACGCATTAAAACATAAAGCATACGAAAACACCGCTTTGCCTATTGGCCAAGGGCAAACAATATCGCAACCCTATACCGTTGCAAAAATGACCGAACTTCTGCTTGAACAAGACGTCCAACCCACCAGCATACTGGAAATTGGCACAGGCTCCGGTTATCAGACCGCGATATTGGCGCAGTTATTTCAGTCTGTGTTTAGCGTAGAGCGAATCAAAGCACTGCAATTTCAGGCCAAACGACGCATGAATCAGCTTGACCTGCACAATGTCAAAATGAAACATGGCGACGGATGGCAAGGCTGGCAAAGCAAAGCACCATTTGACGCAATTATCGTTACTGCTGCTGCCGAGAATTTGCCTGAAGCGCTGACCTTGCAACTCAGTTCCCACGGTAGGCTTGTAGTGCCCCTTGGTAAGAGCACTCAACAATTATTTTGTATTGATCAACACCAAGGACAGTTGGTGCAAAAAACCATCGAATCCGTAAAATTTGTACCATTGATTGCAGGAGCGCTTTCTTGAAAATATTTACTACCCTTTATGATTGGACCTTAAAGTGGTCTCGACATCGTCACGCCGAAAAATATTTGGCGGGCTTAAGCTGCGCTGAGAGTACCTTCTTCCCTATTCCGCCTGACGTGATGTTAGCACCCATGGTTTTGACCCAAACCGATAAGGCCTGGCGCTTTGCATTTGTCACCACAGTAGCGTCGGTTGTAGGGGGTATTTTAGGTTATATATTGGGTTTTTATGCCTTTGAATCTTGGCTATCTCCATTGATAATTGATTTAGGATATGGCGAAAAGCTCGCCCTTGCAGAAACGTGGTTTTCTGAATATGGCGTTTGGGTCGTCTTCATCGCAGGCTTTTCGCCCATCCCTTACAAGGTATTTACGATAAGTGCTGGCGCACTGAGCATGGCGTTTTTACCTTTTGTGATCGCTTCAACAGTTGGTCGGGGCCTGCGTTTTTATCTAGTAGCCGCGTTTATGAAATACGGCGGCCCGCCCATGGAAGCAAAATTAAAAGACTACATAGAGTATCTAGGTTGGGCAGTGGTCATTCTTGCTGTGTTAGCATATTTAATTCTTAGATAAGAAAATATGATGATGAACAAATACTGTGGTGCCCTTATGTTAATCTTATGCGGTACATTAGCGGCTTGTTCATCGCGTTTTGAACCCGCGCCGGTAGAAACCCTATCGACGCGTACGGCCTCTAAAAACAACCTCACCGAAATTTCAGGCAACACTTATGTTGTGCAAGCTGGCGACACATTATTTGCCATCGCATTTTATAGTGGCAACACATATCGAGATTTAGCAAAACTTAATGACATTTCAGCCCCTTACGGCATTCAAGTGGGCCAAACGCTGAAGTTAACTGCAGCTCCCACCAATCAAATTACCAACAAAAACATTGATGTAGAACAAAGTGTATCGCAATCGACTAAGGTAATAGTTGACCCCAAAGTCACACAAGCGTATGGTGGGAACAGTGCCGAAAAGCATCGAAAAAATCAGAACAAAAAGCCTAAAACTTCGATTAAACCATATAATAGTCGATGGATTTGGCCAGCCACAGGAGAGCATAAAATCGCCACTGTCGGGACTGATGGTACAAATCGAGGCTTGGATATTAAAGGGCGTTTGGGAAGTAAAATTCTCGCAGCACAAGGCGGTAAAGTAGTTTACGCTGGCAACGCACTAAAGGGATATGGAAACCTGGTTATCATTAAACATGATGACGAATATCTCAGCGCTTATGCGCACAATGATCAGATCTTGGTAAGTGAACAAACGTATGTCGAGCAGGGACAACAAATTGCAACAATGGGTCAGTCTGGCGCAAGTGAAGTAATGTTGCATTTTGAAATTCGTAAAAAAGGCAAATCGCGCGACCCTTTCCTCTATCTCCTCAGATAGCAGCAGTAAAAGAAGGACACCAGTGAGCAAGTTCACTGCTCCTTTCAGCCAGCGGAGACGCATCTATGGTCACTAAAAACTCTGACTCAAAAACCGAGAATTCAGATCCACATAGCTTGGATTTCGATACACTTGAAAACACGGTTGATGATAAAAGTGAGACCGAAAAAACACCCGAAACAAAAGCTGATTCAGCCTCACCTAAGCAGCTTGATGCAACACAAATGTATCTAAACGAAATTGGCTTTTCTCCGCTATTGACTGCCCAAGAAGAAATCAAATTTTCAAGAGAAGCACTTGCTGGGAACGAAGCTTCCCGTGAACGCATGATTGTAAGTAACTTACGACTCGTCGTTAAAATAGCGCGCCGATACAATAACCGTGGGCTTGCTCTACTCGATTTAATTGAGGAAGGTAACTTGGGCTTAATTAGAGCCGTCGAAAAGTTCGACCCTGAACGGGGTTTCCGCTTTTCAACCTACGCAACATGGTGGATACGCCAGACAATTGAGCGTGCACTAATGAATCAAACGCGCACCATTCGATTACCTATTCATATTGTTAAAGAACTCAATCTTTATTTAAGAACAGCGCGCAAACTATCTCAAGAGCTCGATCATGAGCCAACTCCAGAAGAGATAGCCGAAGTAACAGGCGAACCAGTCGCTAGCGTTCGTAGAATGCTTAAACTTAATGAACGCATCAGTTCAGTGGATACCCCGATTGGCGGAGATGGTGATAAAGCCTTACTCGACATGATTGCCGATGAAAACGACACAGGGCCAGAAAGTCAATTACAAACAGACAATATCCAAAACAGCATTGTTGAATGGCTTGACGTACTTAACCTAAAACAAAAAGAAGTTTTGTCACGGCGCTTTGGTTTACTCGGTCATGAAGCATCGACATTAGAGGAAGTTGGCGTTGAGATAGGCCTCACCCGAGAGCGCGTTCGTCAGATTCAAGTTGAAGCCTTAAAAAGATTGAAAGAAGTGTTACGTCATGAAGGTCTAAGTATAGAGTCGCTGTTTGGGATTGAATAAATTTAATACAGTGCCTTTTCCTTTTATATTTTTAGGCACAATATGGCAGCTATACGTTTAATTTTATCAGGCATTATTGCCTTTAGCTTTTATGCTGCTTGGGCATACTACGCCAACAGTTTAGTCACCGACGACCAATCCGTCCTTATAAAAGCGGCGCTCGTTCAGGGCTCTTATAGTGGCGGCATCACCTTATTCTTTACCTTTATTTTAGAGTTTTTACACTCCAAATTTGGACACTCAAACATCTGTATTGCCTTTCTCATGCCGCGTTGGCCAACAAGTAACAAACAACAAAGCTGCGAGACAGACATCGTGCTAGAAGAAGTGTTAAGTGAGCTTAAACAATCTTGTTCCGGTAACTATATCCCTGGAATGCTGCTTGTCCCGCTCCCTGCATTGGTACTGCAAACAATATTAGTAGTAGCCGTAAACCTTGCTTTTGAAACTCCTAACCTTTGGTTAACGGTGGCGCCTTCAATTGTATTCAGCGCTATTTATGGCTATAGCTACAGTATCGCTCTGAGCAAACGTCAGCAGCGCTCCAAAGTCACAAATTCATAGTCATACGCGTTTTTTTCATCGGCTTTGTGCGCCTGAACATCAATCGTTTTCCAGCTACCTTGGCTTTGCCAATCAGGAAATTGAGTATCGCCGTCCACCTCAAGATCAATGTGCGTAAGGTACAAATAATCTGCCTTTGGTAAAAATTCGGCGTATATCTTACCGCCACCAATAATCATCACTTCTTTTGATAGTTCCTTTGCTAGCGCTAGCGCTTCTTCACAACTGGTCACAACTTCAGCGTCAGCGAGTTTATAGTCAGCTTGACGACTGATAACAATGTTTTGACGACCGGGTAATGCCTTACCAATAGACTCGTAGGTTTTACGGCCCATTATCACCGGTTTACCCAAGGTGACAGCCTTAAAGTGTCTCAAGTCCGCCGATAGATGCCAGGGCATTTGATTATCTTTGCCAATTACGCGGTTGCTTGCCATGGCGGCAATTAACGATATTTTCACCTTACAAAAATTCCTTATACACTGGTGAGGTCGCGGTCATATCTACGTGTAGGATCCCATCCTCATGATAATGCTCAGAGACCTCCACAAATCCAAACTTTTGATACACTGACGATAAGTGGCTTTGTGCTCCAATTGTAATAGCTTGCTTCGGCCAAAGCGCGAGGCATTGTTCAATGCAATGCGCAATTAGCTTTTCGCCAAGACCCTGACCTCGCGCCGATTCAGCAATCAGCACTCTGCCCATGCTTACATTCTCGTAACTAATGCCTTTGCCTAACAACCTTGCATAGCCCCGTAAATCTTGACCCTGCGTCATCAGTAAATGATACACATCCTCAAGAATATCCTTACCATCGATATCTTGATAAATGCAGGTTTGTTCCACCACAAAGACTTCACTTCTTAGCTGTAGAATTTTATATAGCTCCAAAGGGCCAAGCTCTACAAATGGCGTGCACTGTATATTCATATTTTATATTCAAAGAAGTTGGCCGAGTCTCAGATTGAGCTCAGCCCATCAATTTTGCTTAAAGTTGTTTTTCGGCAGCTTCGAGCTCTACGTTTAAACGATTTGCCTCGTCTGCACGTGGCTTAGAGAAGCGCGCAAGTGCATAATACAACACGGGAGTTAAAAACAAGGTAAATACCACAGCTAAGCCTAATCCACCGAACACTACCCAACCAATTGCATTTCTCGCCTCAGCGCCTGCTCCTGTTGATAGTATTAGCGGTAAACCACCTAAAATTGTTGACACTAAAGTCATCATAATGGGACGTAAACGAACTCTGCCAGCCTCAACAATTGCATCGGCTACGTCCATGCCTTTATCTCTGAGCTGATTAGCAAATTCCACCAGCAATATAGAGTTTTTCGCTAATAGACCAATGAGCATCACTAAACCAATCTGAGAATAGATATTGACCGTTGTACCGGTTAAGTAGAGTGCATAAATTGCCGCGGCAATCCCAAACGGCACCGTCAACATCACCACAAATGCACTGTTGAAACTCTCAAATTGTGCCGCTAATACCAACAGTACAATTAAAAACGCCAGAACATAGGTCAAGGTTACCTGTTGATTGGTTTCTTGGAATGTTTGCGCCTCCCCTAAAAAGACTAAGCCGATACCTGCGGGTAATGTGTCGTTTGCCAAGGTACGGATTGCCGTTACCGCTTGCTCAATAGTCACCTCTGCGGGTAAATCCATCTCGAGCTCTATCGCGCGTCGTTGCGCATGGCGTTCAAGCTCTGCAGCCACACCCTCTTCGGTCACATAGGCAACGCTCGACAGGGGCACTAATGAGCCGGTACTTGAACCCACATATAAATTCAGCAGGTTTGTAGGGTCCAGTGAGTTGCGGCTACTCGCTTGCAAAATAATCGGTACGGCTTGATCTCCAACATTCAAATCGACAATATCATCGCCATTTATTGCTGCGCGCAAGGTGCGAGACACATCTTCAAAGGCGACCCCTAGCTCTTCAGCGCGTCGGCGATCGATATTAACACGCAGTTGCGGTTGGTTAGGCTCATACGACACTTCGACCCTACCGAGCTCTGGCATGGTGTCTTCAATCTTTTTAGCAAATTCTAAGGCCGCTTCATAAATTTCTAAATAATTATCGCCGGTAAGCGCCATTTCAAAGCCACCACCAAAGCCACGTAAATTCAAACTATTTCCGCCAAAGGCTCGCCCGGGGGCGCCAGCGACTTGTGATAGCAGAGGTCTGAGTTCGTTAATAATGTCCTGTTGTGAGCGCTCTCTATCTTCCCAATTCACTAGCGGAACGGTAATAAACAGAATATTTGGATCCCAGCGGCCAACGACTGTGTAAATAGAAGCGATTTCGCCTTGGTCAATGTTTGGCAACAGCAGCTCTTCTGTTTTTAAAGCCTGACGATCCATATAGTTTATGCCTGTGCCGTCTGGGCCTCGCGCAAAGATTCTCACCACACCTCTATCTTCTGAGGGCAATAATTCATTTTCTAACTCAGCAAAAACAAAATAAGCCCCACTGCCTATCAACACGCAGGCTGCAAATACAATGTATGAATACTTCAACACAAAGCGTAACGATTTAACGTAGCCATTCACGCAGGCCGTTCCAAAACGACTCAACAGACCTGGTGCTTTTTGCTTAGTCATATCAATCGCTGGAATTTTCGCAGTCAATGCTGGCACAAGCGATAGCGCAACAAAAGACGAAATGATTACACTGCCAGCCAATATACCGCCAAACTCTCTAAATAACCGGCCCGCGGTAGAGGGTAGAAAAGCAATTGGTACAAATACCGCAACCAGCACTGCAGTAGTTGCCACCACTGCAAAAAATACCTCTCGCGTACCCAACACGGCCGCCGCTCGTGCGCCAATCCCTTGAGCACGTCGACGCTGGATATTTTCAGATACAACAATCGCATCATCAACAATTAGACCAGTTGCCAATACTAAGGCAAGAAGCGTAAGAATGTTTATCGAAAAGCCGAAAGCCCACAGCAGTGCTAACGACCCAATTAGGGATACCGGTATCGCTAAAGCTGGAATGAGAGTCGCTCTAAACTTGCCAATGAACACTAGCAGCGTGGCAATGACTAATATAATGGTCAACACTAGAGACTGCAGAACCTCACTAACTGAATCTCTTATAAACTCAGCGTCATCCGACGTCACGGTCATTTCTAAATCGGGGAAGCGCTCTTTCAATTGTTCCACCATCACCAACACTTCATCAGATATCTCAATGGTATTTGAGCGCGCTTGGCGAATAACGCCCAAACCAATAACCGGCTTACCGTCTAAGCGAACGATACTGCGCAGATCTGCTGGTCCAAAATATACATTAGCGACGTCACCTATTTTGATGTCCCCAGCAATAACGATATCACGTACATCTTGCTCAGAAACCGAAGTCGCATCTGCACGCACGATTAACTGTTGGTCAGAAGAACGAATGCTGCCCGCGGGAACGTCAAACGGTGCGGTATTTAAGGCCCTAGCAACGTCAGAAATCGAAAGCTGAAAGCTAGTGAGGCGAAGGTTGTCTACGCTAACGCGTAAAACGCGTTGACGATCACCGTCTAGGCTTACGTCAGCCACCCCTGGGATGTTTAAAAAGAGAGGAGCTAGATCTGTCTCAATGATGTCAGTTAATGTCTCTAAGTCGTATCTCTCGCTCGATACGGCAACATTTACAACAGACTGAGCATCGTTGTCGGCTTTAATGATTGAAACCTGCTCGACTTCGTCGGGTAAGCCGCGCTGCACCCTAGCTACTGACTCGCGGGTTTCATTCGCCGCATCTTCAATATTGATACCTGGGCGAAACTCTACGCGAATTCGGCTGCTGCCCTCTTCGCTTGAAGCTCGTATCGTCTTAACACCGCTCACTCTTGCTACTGCGCCTTCTAGGCGGCTAGTAACTTCTGAGTCAACAGTTTCTGGAGCGGCGCCAGGATAGCTTGCTGAAACGGTAATAATGGGTCTGTCGACATCAGGAAGTTCACGCACCTCAAGACCATAGATAGCCGCAACCCCGACGATCACAATGAGCAGGTTTAGAACCAGTATCAAAACTGGGCGACGGATGGACGTTGAGGGTAGATCGTCCTTAAATAAGTTGTTCTTAAACATTAGCCGGCAACCTCTTGTTCGTTAGGCTTTTTGCTCAGTTGACTGCCTTGGGTGCCTAACACATCTTTATTTTGAATATCAAGCGCCTGACCATCGCGAAGACCCTGTATACCTTCAACGATGAGGGGCTGGCCGTCACGCAGGTCTCCCGACACTAATATTCGCCCGCGCATTCTTTGCTGCACTTGCACTTCAACTCGTAGTGCCTTTTCGTCGTCAGATAACCATACAAAAGCGCCTGTTGAGCCCCAAGAAAGTGCCGCTTCCGGAATTGCCACATAGCGCTGACCTTGGATCTGCAGAGATACCCTAAAGCTCATGCCTGGTCGGTATTGGTCTGACGCGTTGTCGAGCAAAGCTCTTGCTCTGATGGTGCGGTCTTGGGTATTCACTCGAGAATCCAGCTCACCAATTTTCGCGGCTAACGATACGGTGCGGTCGGTCCATGGCTGCAGTTGAACCTCCGGTTTTAACATTAAATAAGATACCGCTGACTCGGGTGCGGCAAAATTCACAAAAAGTTCGCCGCGATCATCAAGTGTCGTGATTTCAGTTTGTAATGTGATGCGGTCACCCACCTCGACATCGGTAAATCCGACTACGCCAGAAAATGGTGCTCTAACCAAACGGTCTTCTTTATTCTCTTTTGCTTCTTGCAATGCCACTTTGGCTAGCCGCAAAACGGTGTCGGCATCGTCCAACTCACGCTGAGTCACTGCACCGCGTGCCACACTCGTTTTTATACGATCTACATTTCGCTGCGCGTCTTCCAACTGAATTTGTGCACGATCTACCGCGACATCTTGCAGGCGGCTGTCTAGAGCCACCAAAATATCACCTTTCTCAACCGCTTGCCCTGGTACAAAGTTGACTTGAGTAACTTCGTCTGAGACGCTGGCAAACAAGGTAACAGAGCGCTTAGCTTGCGCAGTGCCTACTGCCTCAATAAGAGACGTCTCATATTCAAAACTTAAGGGTTCAATCACCACTAGCTTTGGGCGGTCTCCGCCTCTAAATTGTGCATGAGAAGCCGCAGAAAATAATAATATAAAACTGCACAAAAAAAGTACGACTGCTCGCATGTTTGGTCGCATGATTAGCCTGGACATATGGTATTGGATTCCCACGTTATTAAATAAACGTAAATAGCTTTGGTAGATATATAACAAAAAAGGAGTGCATATTGATCACTTTCATGCCAATTTACACCCCTTTTTTAGATTAAATTTATGTAACTTTTTAGTCAGTTACTCATTAGTATAGACCACATTTGGATGATCATCTTCTTCGTCATCATCGTCGTCATCAAAATCTTCATCACTTGGCGCTTGAGCGAAGGGTTTTTTAGGCGGTGTATCCCACTTAAAGGCCATATCGTCATCGTCTGCTGCGGCAAAATCTTCGGGCGGCAAACTTTCTAAGAAAGTCATGATGTCCTGGCAAATCTCGCTAGTGCCCATTTTCTGAAAGGCCGATATTTGATAATAGTCGTCGTCCCAACCCATCTGCTCTGCAATATCACTGCAGAGCTGTTCGGCTTCTTCTTCAAGCATAAGGTCGACTTTATTAAATACCAACCAACGAGGCTTGGCCGCTAATTTAGGATTATACGTCTCAAGCTCGTTGATGATAGTTAGCGCATTTTCGACTGGGTCAGAATTGTCAGCCGGCATGATATCAACTAAATGCAATAACACTCTGCACCGTTCAAGATGACGTAAAAACTGGATACCTAAACCTGCACCTTCTGAGGCTCCTGCAATCAAACCTGGGATATCTGCTATTACAAAGCTGGCTTGTGAGTCTAAACGAACAACGCCAAGGTTAGGAACTAAGGTAGTAAAAGGATAATCTGCCACCTTCGGTTTTGCTGCAGATACCGAGCGAATAAAAGTTGATTTTCCGGCATTTGGCAGGCCTAACAAACCTACATCCGCTAATAGCATTAGCTCTAAACTAAGCATTCTAATTTCGCCGGGGCTGCCGTTTGTTTTTTGACGGGGCGCTCGGTTAGTGCTGGTCTTAAAACGCGCGTTACCCAGACCATGAAAGCCGCCCTGAGCCACTTTCAATAGCTGGCCGTGTTTGGTTAAATCGCCCAGCACTTCAAGAGTTTCGCTGTCGGTAGCACGAGTACCCACGGGCACTTTTAACATCAAGTCTTCACCTTTACGCCCGGTGCAGTCGCTGCCTTGCCCGTTTTGCCCGCGCTCAGCACGATGAAAACGTTCAAAGCGATAGTCAATAAGGGTATTTAAATTTTCGTCAGCTTCAAGAAATACACTCCCGCCATCGCCGCCATCGCCGCCATCAGGTCCGCCTTTAGGAATATATTTTTCACGCCTAAAACCAACGGTACCGTTGCCGCCATCGCCTGCTTCGACGCGTATTTCTGCTTCATCTACAAATTTCATTTCTATACACTCGTGTGGCCAAATCTTAGCCTACTAAAAACTGCTTAAATACGCAAAATCCGTTTCTTACTTTGATGCCATAATATTTAGGAAAAAAAAACCTTGAGAGCAAAAAAAACCCCGCACAAGCGGGGTTTTCGCAATCAATCCAAATAGATTTATTCAGCAACGATGCTTACATATTTACGGTTTTTTGGACCTTTGATGTCGAACTGTACTTTACCGTCTGCTAAGGCAAACAAAGTATGGTCTTTACCAATGCCCATGTTGTCACCTGCATGGAACTTGGTTCCACGCTGACGAACAATAATGTTGCCTGCTAATACAGCTTGGCCACCGAAACGCTTAACGCCTAGACGTTTAGATACTGAATCGCGACCGTTTTTAGTACTACCACCAGCCTTTTTATGTGCCATGTGTTCGTCTCCTACTTAAGCCTGAATACCAGTGATTTTCACTTCCGTGAACCACTGCCGATGTCCAGTCGTTGAGCGTGAATGCTTGCGACGACGGAACTTTACAATTTTAATCTTCTCACCACGACCATGTGTAACTACTTCAGCAGTTACTTTGCCGCCACTTACGTAAGGTGTACCGATTTTTATATCTTCACCATTACTAACCATCAAGATGTCATCAAACGTTACCGCATCACCCGGCGCTAGTTCGATTTTTTCAAGACGAACGGTTTGGCCTTCGGCCACACGGTGTTGTTTACCACCACTTTGGAAAACCGCGTACATAATTCTCTCCGCTCTGCGCACAATAGCGCTCAATTCAAAAAACAGGGCGCGAATTGTACGTAAAGTTAGGACTTGTGACAAGCCTTATCTGTGCATAAATCGCGATTAATTTGAATATATTTTATTCAAGGCGCTAAATTACCATAAAACTTCACACTGCGCCCATATTAGTAGCCGAACAGTTTGATAAATGTCACAATATTGTTCTTATTCGCAATTACCAACAACGAAGTACGGGTTTAGTTTGGATTTAGATAATATTCACAAACTTTCAAATAGCGACATGAAAGCTGTCAATCAGTTGATTCAGCAGCAGGTTAATTCAGATGTCGCACTAATCGATCAACTTGGATTTTACATCGTAAACAGCGGTGGCAAGCGCTTACGGCCTCTTTTAACCGTATTGGCAGCGCGTGCATTGAACATCCAAACCGACGAACATCATTCGCTTGCGGCGATCATCGAGTTCATTCATACAGCCACCCTATTGCACGATGACGTGGTTGATGAGTCGACCATGCGCCGTGGCCGAGAAACTGCAAATGAGCTGTTTGGAAATCAAGCAAGCGTGTTAGTTGGTGATTTTTTATACTCTCGCGCCTTTCAAATGATGGTCAATTTAAAGCGTATGCGGGTGATGGAAATATTATCCGACGCCACCAATCGTATTGCCCAAGGCGAGGTAATGCAGTTAATGAACTGCAACGACCCGAATATCACCGAAGCGAAATATCTAGAAGTTATCTACAGCAAAACCGCTCGATTGTTTGAGGCGGCTACCCAATTAGCGGCAGTATTGACCGCTCAGCGCCAAGATGTTGAAGTTGCCATGCAGCACTATGGTAAACATTTAGGAACGGCGTTTCAGCTTATCGATGATGTGCTCGATTATACGGCTCAAAGCGATAAAATGGGTAAACAAGCTGGTGACGACCTTGCAGAAGGTAAACCAACGTTACCACTGCTGCATGCAATGTGGAATGGTTCTGAGGAGGAAGCGGCGCTAATCAAATGTGCAATCGAAAACGCTAATGGCCTTGAACATTTGCAACAAATAACTGAAATAATGAATAAAAACGGTTCAATTGAATACACTCGGCAGCTGGCGATAGTTGAGGCAAACAAGGCAAAGGCCGCCATCGCAATATTACCTGAGTCAATTTATAAAGACGCACTATTGAGCCTTGCTGACATCGCTATCGACCGCGACAGCTAGCAAAAGCAATGGCTCGTTTCTTATAGCTTCTCTGCTATATTTCCCACCTCTAGCACCGGTGATGCGTCAATATGTTCGGCATCCATCATGCTCGCTATACGTTGCATGGTTGCCACCATCTGGCTCTGTTCCCATTGTGCTAATTGACTAAACCGATTAATAAAATGCTCTTGAAACGGAAGCGGCGCCCGCGCTAGCATCTCCTGACCATGCGCTGTTAAGAAAACGCCAACCCGGCGCTTATCTTCAGTACTGCGAACTCTATCTACTAACTCTTTAAGTTCAAGCCGGTCTAAAATACTGGTAACTGTCGCAGGGCTCAAATTTATATTTTCGGCAATCTGCCTAACCATTACGCCTGGCGCTTTACCAATGTTTTGCATCACTAACAGTTGCGGCCCAGTCAAGCCAGCTTCTTTGTTGAGCTGCCTTGATCTTAAATCAATTGCGCGTATCACCCTCCTAAGGGCAATTAATAGTTCTTCGTCTTTTTGCATTAGGCCTCCACTGTCTGCGCGTGCAATGCTATCTTAAAAGGTGCAGAAAGTGCTGATGCTTGTGATACTGATCAATGACATCATTAATCACCGCATTTTTAGACCAGCCCATTATGTCGTAGTCTTGCCCACCCTCGCGAAGATGCACTTCGGCCCGATAATAAATGTGTTCTTCGTCGCCGTCTATAGTTTCCTGATCAGCGCCTAAAAATTCCGGCTGAGCGTGTTTACGCCTATGCACTCCATATACGAAATCATGCTCTTCACCCAAGCGCACTAACAACTCAAGGCCATTCGGATTGTTTAATATCTCAGCGTCTATACTATGCACACCAAGCTCTTTTACAACTGATTCGAATGCGGGCTTCACGATTGTTTGTTGATATTTTTGCACTGCTGCTTTATTTGGAAAATTGACAATATTTTGCAGCCTTTCTTGCCAACTGCTGGCATGCTCAACTGGGTATGCTGGGGATACATTGATTAGCAAAGACTCGCGTTTATACTCATCAACTCGAAGGGCTTTTATGAGCCCCACCAATGAAAGTAATATTATTAGCGCAAATGGCAGGGCTGAAGCAATCGTCATTGTTTGCAAAGCATTCAATCCACCAGCGGCTAACAGTATCGCCGCGACCACGCCAACGCCAAGTGCCCAATAAATACGCTGCCAAACCGGTGTATCGTTTTTACCGTGTGAGCAGAGCATATCTACGACCATTGCACCGGAATCGCATGAGGTCACAAAAAATATAACGACCATAGCGATTGCAATTGCAGACAACACTTCGGTCATCGGTAAATATTCAAAAAATAAGAATAACGCAGCAGAGGTGTCTTCATTGACCATATTGCTCAAGCCAAGCTGTTGATCTGCAACAATGAACTCAATCGCAGAGTTACCGAACACGGTCATCCACAATAGGGTAAACGCCGTTGGGATCAATAAAACACCCAGCACGAACTCGCGAATGGTGCGACCGCGAGAAATGCGCGCAATAAACAATCCTACAAAGGGTGCCCATGCAATCCACCAGCCCCAATAAAAAATAGTCCATCCGCCAAACCAATCTGTTTGCTCGTATGCAAATAGATTAAAGGTATTTCGAACAATATCAGATAGATATGCACCGGTGTTTTGCAAATAAGCCTTGAGTAAAAAGACGGTCGGCCCCAACAGTAAAATGAACACTAGCAAACCAACGGCTAAGATCATATTCGCTTCTGAGAGTCTGCGTATCCCTTTATCTAAGCCAGATACAACCGATACTATCGCCACTGCAATAATGCCGATCATTAACAGTATCTGATGAAAGGAACTTACCTCTAGACCAGTTAAGTAATTCAATCCGCTATTAATTTGTGCAGCGCCTAAACCTAGAGAAGTCGCCACACCAAAAATCGTACTGATCACGGCAAATATATCTACCGCATGTCCTGCCCAGCCATAAATTCGATCGCCAATGATAGGGTATAGCGCCGAACGCATAGTCAGGGGTAAATTATGTCTAAAACTAAAATAGGCAAGGATAAGTGCAACAACTGCATATATCGCCCATGCATGAAAGCCCCAATGGAAAAACGTGGTTTTCATTGCCTCTCTTACCGCTTCTGTGGTTTGCGGATCGGCGGTGGGTGGCGCTAGGTAATGCATAACCGGCTCTGCGACGCCAAAAAACATCAAACCGATGCCCATGCCGGCTGCAAACAACATAGAGAGCCACGTCAATAGTGAGTAATCTGGCAAAGCATGATCAGGCCCTAAACGTATCTTTCCGTAGCGCGAAAACCCTAAATAAAGCACAGATACTAAAATTATCGCCACACTCAGCACATAAAACCAACTGCCGTTTTTAACAATCGAGCTTTGCATAACCTGAAACACTTCATTCGCCAAGTTTGGCCAAAAGACAGCAAAACCCAATAGCAAAAAGATAAGCACTGATGCCGGTATAAAAACTTGTTTGTTTAACGGTGAATTGGCATTACTTAACTGCACGCAATAGCTACCTTTGTTGTCTTTAAAAAATTATGAGGAGGTTAACTCACTTAGCAAAAAATTACTAACCCTACCAACACGAATGTTTCGTTTACGACTTATATATTTAGTACTTATTTGCTTAAATATGGATATAAAGCTGATTATTCGCCAAAAAGCAGTTAAAATACCTCCCAACATAATTAGTATACGATGTAATTTGCTTCTTTTTACACTAAGTTAGCAGTCAAAATAGCAACAACACATTTAAATTAAACAACACTTAAATAGTCTTAGAGGTAAACATTTTCATGCTCAAATCCAAAATAAGTATCGCTGTAGTTGCCGCATTGGCGTCTTCTGCGATATATGCTCAAGAGCCAGTTACGCCGAAGAAAGCAAAAGCGTCAATCGAAACGATTGAGGTAACCGCAACCAAGCGCTCAGAGTCTATTCAGGATGTTCCTGTTTCAGTTACAGCATTAGATGGCGACGCATTAGAGAGCCTTGGTATCGATAGCTTCAACGATTACGTTGAATTCTTACCCAGCGTCACCTTTCAAGGCACCGGCCCTGGTCAAAACGAAATTTACATTCGTGGTGCTGCAACCACACAAACCAACATTTCGGTTTCATCAGTACAAGCATTGCAACCATCTGTTGCCCTATATTTAGATGAGCAGCCCATTTCAATGCAGGGTCGTAACCTTGACGTATTTGCCACTGATATGGAGCGTATCGAAGTATTGCCTGGTCCACAGGGTACTTTGTTTGGCGCAAGTTCACAGTCGGGTACCGTGCGCTTAATAACCAAAAAGCCTGATCACTTCGGATTTTCAGCCGGAATCGATACCGACTTTTCGGCTACTAAGGGTGGCGAAAACAGCAATTCAGTTGAAGCCTTCTTTAACTTTACGCTTACCGATGACCTAGCAGTTAGAGTTGCCGCTTACAATGCAAAACAAGGCGGTTGGATAGATAACGTTCTCAACGTGCCAGGTGAAGGTGGTTTCATCGGCAGTGCAGTGGTTATCGACAGAATATCTGGTGGTGTACTTAGCGATCCAGAAAATACTCCTGTCGTTTCTCCAAAGAATGATTCATTAGTGGAAGATGACTTTAACGATGCAATTTACTCTGGTGCACGTTTTGGCTTGTCTTACATTATTAATGATGACTGGAAATTAGTTGTTCAGCATACTCAGCAAACGCTAGAGACTGAAGGCGTGTTTTCTTACGACCCAAATTTAGGCGGCACAACTTCTACCAATCGCTTCACGCCAGAAGATAATGACGATGAGTTTGGCCTAACTACTTGGACCTTAGAAGGTCGCTTAGACAAGCTAGATATCGTATATACCGGTGGTTACTTAAATAGAGATATTACTTCTACTATTGATTATACCGGCTATACCAACGGCGGATTGTTCTCTGCTTACTATGTGTGTAATCACTATGAGGCAGCCACACCAGCCGATGAGCGTTGTTTAGACCCTACAAAATTCTACAAAGAAGAGACTGAAACCTCGCGTACTACTCATGAATTGAGAATGAATACCGATCTTGAGAACGAATGGCGCATCACCGCCGGTATCTTCTATGATGAGCAAGACGTTAATACCATCGGTTTGTTTAATATCGCTAATACTGAGCTCGGTTTCTTTACTGATTTAGGCAGAACCACAGTTGGCAGCGAAGGCTTAAACAGCAATGGCGGCCCGTTTCCATCAGAAATCAGTTTTGTAAACGACGTGTCGCATGGTATTGACCAACTTGCGGTATTCGGCCAGTTTGAATACGACATCACCGATACGCTTACCGCTACATTAGGCGCTCGCTGGTATCAAATAGATGATATCTATAAAGGCTCAACGACCACCGTTGATGTTAGCCGTCGCTTAAGAGCATTTGGTACATTGGATCCTACCGAACTAGCTGCTGTTGGACTTGATCCAGTAGCCGTAAATGCTGCCATTGACAGCGGTCAGTTAGAAGTTGATTTACTCGACGATAATGGCGTACTAACCGTAGACGATACCATCTTGAAGTTCTCTTTAGATTGGAAAGCGACTGACGATGTATTGTTGTTTGCGACATACTCAGAAGGTTTTAGACCGCCAGTAACCAACCGAGTGGGCGGCGGATTAGCGACCAATCAACAGGGCGCATTTACTGACTTTAGAATACCGGTTTATTCGCTTACCGATACTCTGGACAATTATGAAATCGGTATGAAAGGTGACTTCTTAGACGGTATATTACGGGTTAACGCAACGGCGTTTTATTCAGAAATAACCGATTTGCAAACTTCACGCTTTGACCCCACCAATATCAGCTTCTTGGTATTTACCGACAACGTCGGCGATGCCGAAATTACCGGTTTAGACGCTGACATCACTTGGTTAGCCACCGACAGTTTAATTGTAGATGCGGCATTTAGCATCTTAGACACCGAACTAACTTCGATTAACCCTGAGCTTGAAGGTATTGCCCTTCCAGTTGGCGCTGAGCTACCATACTCTGCTAGCTTTTCAGGCAACATTCGCGCTCGTTATTTCTATGAGTTGTCAAATGGTTTAACCGGCTATATAAATGGTTCGATTTCGTACACAGGTGATCGTTTGGCAGGCATGAACATGGACGCTTATGTGATTGAAGATGCCACCCAACTCGTTTATGGCACAGGCTCTGGTTTACCAATTCAGCAAGAAGCCGCTGTATATGAGGGTGTGACGTACACCGATACGAATGGCGATACGTTTAGAGGCGGAAGATACGTACAGGAAAGCTACACGATTGCTAACGTAGCCTTTGGTATCACCAACGACGAATGGAAAGCGGAACTCTACATCGACAACTTATTTGATGAGAGCGCTGTGCTTTATATCGACACCCAACAGTTTACACCAAAAGTCGTGAGCAACCGCCCGCGCACAATTGGTATGCGATTGTCTTACGACTTTTTCTAAGCCATTCGCCCAGGGTCTGTTGGTCTTTGCACAGACAAGCACGCGATAAATCATTAAAAGGCAAGCGTAACGCTTGCCTTTTTTATGCTAAATTATCCACTCAAGACCAGCCTTTCTTAGGCAAAGCAATACAAAAATAATCAGGATACGGCGTGACAGCAGAACAAAACATCAAACAAGCGATAAGCCAAGGCCAATTTGACCGCGCTATTCTCATGGCCAATGAGGCCCTGTTAGGTATAAGCGATGAGCAGCAAAAGATAGCAATGCTGTACACCCTAGCTGTTGCCAATCGTTTAAAAGGCGACATCAGCGCCGCAATTGAAGTAAACACTCGCATTCTTAAGATAAACCCAGGACATGCTCGCGCTCATCAAGAGTTAGGCTATGCACATCGCATAGCAGGCAATTCATTAGCGTGTGCACAACATTTTTATCAAGCCACCCAACTTAACCCTGCACTGATTGCCAGTTGGAAAGCCCTGATTGAACATTATCGGCATACCCAAAACCATAGAGCAGAGGCCCTAGCTCAAGCGCAAATCGACTTTTTAAACAGCCTTCCCAAGCAGGTAATGCATGGCCGTGACTTGATGTATGAGGGCCAACTACATCAGGCAGATCAACTCTGCCGACAGTTTTTACAAACTGAAAAGCATAACGCTGAAGGCATGTTGCTACTGGCTGAAATCGGCATTGCCTTAAAGGTGTATAATGAGGCTGAGTTTTTATTAGAAAGTTGCCTGACTCTTCATCCTCAGCATAAAGCAGCCGGCATTGAATACTTAAAATTACTAGCCAAAATGGGACGGTTTCAAGCCGCCAAAGAATGTGCCGATAGCCTGCTTAGCGCATACCCAGATCATCCGCCTGTTCTAGCCGCTAAAGCTAGTGCATTAGTGGGTTTAGGCGAAATTGATGAGGCCATTGCTCTTTATCAACAGCTCATCGCTACCACACCTGAGCAGGCTGGCCTGCACCTACTCTTAGGACATGCATACAAAGCAGCCGGTGATTTTAATGAGGCAGTGCGCGCTTACCAAAGTGCTTACGCAATTAAAGCTGATTTTGGCGATGCTTACTGGAGCCTCGCCAATACCAAAACCTATAGTTTTACCGATGAAGAGCTAAAGGCAATGCAAAAACAAGCTACACTGGATATTGCGAGCGAGGACAAAGTGCATCTTTACTTTGCCTTGGGCAGAGCCTTTGAAGATAGAAAATCGTTCGATGATTCATTTGCTTTTTATACAAAAGGCAACGATTTAAGGCTCGAACAAACTGGCTATCAGCCTGAGGTATTTGAACAACAAGTAGAAAATCAAAAGCGCGTTTTCACTGAAGATATATTTAGCAAATTAAAGGATGTGGGCGCTTCAGCGAAGGATCCGATATTCATTGTGGGCTTACCCAGAGCCGGCTCTACCCTGTTAGAGCAAATTCTCGCGTCGCATTCTCAAGTTGACGGCACCATGGAACTGCACAATATTTTAGGCCTGGCAGCAAGACTCAATGGACAGAACAATCAATATCCCGACGTCGTGAATCAAATTGATACCAGTTACTTTGCGCGCTTCGGTGCACAGTATATTCAAGACACTCGCGCTTACCGCGGCGACGCGCCATTGTTTGTCGACAAAATGCCCAACAACTTTTTACATATTGGGCTTATTAAGCTCATTTTGCCTAATGCCAAAATCATTGATGCCCGCCGCGAGCCTATGGCCTGCTGCTTTAGCGGGTTTAAACAACTGTTTGCAGAGGGGCAAGAATTTACCTACGGTTTGGAAAATATCGGACGCTACTACTGCGCATACATGGACATGATGCAGCATTGGAACAAAGTACTTCCCGGCTTTGTGTTGCACGTTCAGCACGAAGACGTTATTGATGATTTAGCAGCACAAGTTAGGAGGATTTTAGATTTCTGTGGCCTTGATTTTGAGCAGTCCTGCGTGGATTTTCATAAAACCAAGCGAGCTATCAAAACGCCAAGTTCAGAGCAGGTTCGCCAACCAATATTCAGAGACAGCATGCAGCAACACGCCAATTTTGACAAACACCTAGGTCCATTGAAAAGGCTAGTCAGCCAATGGCACAAATGATGGTATGTTATTCTTTATTTCCCTGAATTAAATGCCAAGCTCTCTCGTCATGTTTTCGTTCCGATCTTTATGCACAATCACATTATCTTCTATCCGAATCCCGCCGAAAGGACGAAGGCGATCTACCACATTCCAATTTACATACTTAGAAAGTTCTGAGCCTTTTAAATCGGCTAATAGCGATTCAATAAAGTAGAGTCCGGGCTCAATGGTAAATACCTGCCGAGCTTCAATGGTTCGTGTGCATCTTAAAAATGGGTGCTCAGGAGGAGGAGGGAAAGGTGTGCCGCGATCGTCAGCCACATGCCCTGCAACATCGTGAACCTGCAAACCTAGAAAATGCCCGGTGCCGTGTGGAAAAAACGTACTCACAATTCCCGTCTCTACCGCATCTTCTGCATTCATATTTAATATTTCGGTATCGCGCAGTATCTCGGCAACACCATGATAGGCAAGTTTATGGACATCGAGATAGTTTAGACCCGGTTTCAAAGCACCGGCGCATTTGATGGTAAGTGCATCTATGTGCGCGATGATTTCACTAAACTCACCGTTTTCAAAAGCATAGGTTCGGGTGATATCTGCGGCATATCCGTGATAGCTAGCACCTGCATCGATTAAAAAGCTTCGGTGGAAGTCGGGCGCGATATTATCAAGGCGCATGTAGTGCAAAATAGAATTGTGCTCATTTAAGGCCACAATGTTGTTATATGGGACGTCGTTGTCACCCTGCTGCGCAGCTAGCAAATAAGCCTGATTAATATCAAACTCACTGCGCCTTGCAAAAAATGCGGCCTTTGCCGCTGTGTGCGCATTAGCTGCAATTGCATTAGCTTGGCGCATACATTCTAGCTCATAGTCACTTTTAAACGCCCGGTGATAATGCAGATAGTGCAGCACCCGATCAGGGTTCACCAAATCAAATCCCAAAGCTTTCGCCACTTCGATATATTCGCCTACATAAGCATATTTTGATTTATCGTATGGCAAATGTTTTTCAACTGCGTTTGCTTGTTTGAGATAAACGATATCAAAATGCTCCGCCCAAAAATCAGTGGGCTCTGCCGGTACCCAATGCCAAAAATCTAAAGGACGGTAAAAAATAAGCTTAGGTCGATTCACGCCATCTACCACTAACCAAGAGTTTGGATTGTCAACCACTGGCAACCATGCTTTAAACTGCGGGTTGACCTTGAAGGGATAGTGGTTATCGTCTAAAAACTGATGCTTAGACTGGCCAGAATGAATAATTAATCCATCGATACCCTCGCGCTGAATTGCGTCTAAGGTACGCTGTTGCAAAATATTGATGTGCTCAGCAAACTGTGCTGCATGCATACTTTTCACCTCTTTCTGACATTTCTGACTCATGGGCCAATTGCCAATAACTGTGATGCCATCTGAACGTACGAAAAGGCTAACATGCCAATCCAAAAAAGTCAGGTCAAAGCGAGCACGCTGAGCGCAGAATGCTCCCTGAATACGCTATCAACTAAACGCTCATGCTAATTGGGAAGTAGCTCCATATTTGAAAACTGTGCAAATACCGTTTGTTCTTGGCTTTTTTGATTGAGCCGGTCTTCATAAATTTGTTGATAAGCCAGTACCGCCTTAACATAGTTGCGAGTTTCTCTAAAAGGAATAGTCTCCACCCAAATATCGGCGGGAACAGCCTCAGACTCAGGCAACCAGTCTCTGACTTTTCGCCAGCCAGCGTTGTAGGAGGCTGTCGCTAAAAGCGCGTTGTTATCTAGTTTATTCATCAAATAGCGCAAATATTTGTTCCCAATACGAGCATTTATATCCGCATCGAGTAGATCATTGGATGACACTCTGCGATTTTCTAAATACCTAGCGGTACTCGGTAAGATTTGCATTAAACCGCGCGCATCAGCGGGAGATATTGCATCCGGCATAAACGAACTTTCTCTGCGTGCAATCGCAAAGGCCCACTCTGCAGGAATATCGTTCTTTTGAGCTTCGCGAGTCATTAGCTCAGAAAATGCTTGAGGAAAACGCCGGTCTACGTCATCTAAATAGCCCTCGCGGCTCAGTGTAAAAATAGACTGATCGTGCCATTCCCAAGCACTGCTCACCACTGCTGCAGCAACTTTTTCATTATCCATTAACTCCCGCTGCGCATGAACCCATTCAAGACGAGCATGATAGAAACGCTCTAACTTTCGCAATTCATACGCCCGCTTCGTTGCCGGCAAGTTTACTATTTTAGTGATGGTATCTACTGAGGCTTCGATAGGATTATTTTGTAATGAATGCTGAACTCCCAATCGAGCGCTTGCTAAAAACCCGTAATAATGACGCTCTTTGGCCAGTTGAGCATAGAGCACTTTGGCTTCATCATTACGGCCTAATATGCCATATGCTCTTGCCAACCAATATTGAAATTGATTCTCGTTGGTTAGCTGCGGTGCCGATTTTTCAATCAGCAAAGCAATACTCTGCCAGTCTTGTTTTTTTAATAAATACGCCAAATGCCAGCGCATGGTTTCCGACTCTGGCTCTACTTGAGAGGCCTCAATTAACCATTTCTCTGCATCAGGATGCGCGTCAATAGCTAAGGCCACGGCAAAGCGATGAATAATTCTAGCTTTTTGTGAGTCCGAGAATGCCATAAGTGTTTTGGCACGTTCAAAAGTGGTCAGAGCTAAATTCTCATCTCGCCAAATAAGACGTGATAAACCATAGCTAATAATTTGCGCCTCAATACCCGGCAGTTTCCCCGGGTAACGCAGAAGATGCCTAACATTTGAGGGGTCTTTTCTAACCTCTCTCCAGCGATCGGCAATATACTTTTTATCATCGGGTAACAGCGTCCTTAAATAAGGGATAATTGTATGTTGTCCGCCGTCTGCTGCTTTTTCGATGCGATGTAAAATTAAATCCTCAGTGAGTAAGCCCGCTTTTATCCAAACTCCAAAAATTGGATCGCAGGCTTTATCTTGAGACTTACCCACATTCCATAAGTCGGGAAGTTGACTAAATACATAGTCTTTGTCTGCGCCAGCTTCGTATTGATAGCGCAAAAACTGACACTGCAAAGAAACGCGTCGAGTATGACGATAAAATTCGATAAAAAGCTCACGCTGATTGCGTTTTGCCAAATACTCTAACCAATCGCTACGCAGGCTATTAGCAATTGGCGTACCGTCATATTGATGTAAAAATGCCCGTATAGAGTCTTCATCATCCAGTGAGATACGATAGCTGAGCTTCTTTGCAATTAAATAGGGTATCAAGGGGTAGTCGTCGAGATCCTGCACCACCGCCAGTAACTCGTTGTTATCCATGCTCCAGAGTCCACGCTCAGCTCGCAAAAAAGCAGCCCGTTGTTTTTCAAGTTTAGTCTTATCGACAGCAAACAAGACCTCAGAGAGTTCATCACTTAATTGCGAGTATGCTTTCGCACTGAAGGTAAACGTTACGAGCAAAAGGATGCTCAAGAGACAGCAACTTATCCAATTTGTTACTTGCCGAGAATGATATTTCACGAGTGTCCTAATAAAGTAAATTTGCGAGTCGTATTGAAAATGCAGCCTAATGCGCCAGTATCATCAAAAAAAATAAGCTGTATCGGCTTGAATAACGTAACATTCAGCTCAACATAGTTTATACAGTATATAAGTGATTTGGTTCCCACATGTACATGAGTTTTCTTTTATTATAATTCATCTGCTGTAAACAGTGGTCTACTCTCAATCATATTCTTTCAAATATTTTGTCACAGGAGATAATCATGATGTATGAAGGCAAAAGTCTATCGGTCAGCATGACAGATAACGGCATTGCTGAACTGGTCTTTGATGCTCAAGGTTCGGTCAACAAATTCGACGCACAAACCGTTTCTGAGCTAGATCAAGCCACCGTAGCAATTGCAGCAGCAGATGGTGTCAAAGGCGTCCTAGTTCGCTCAGCCAAAAGCACCTTTATTGTAGGTGCCGACATCACCGAGTTCACCGCATTATTTTCAATGCCTGAAAACGAAGTGCTCGCATGGGTAGCCAAAACCTCGCAAGTATTTGACCGTTTTGAAGATCTTCCTTTTCCGACTATTGTTGCTATCAACGGATTCGCCTTAGGCGGTGGTTGTGAAATGGCGCTTGCCGGCGACCTGCGTATTGCAGACGTCACTGCTCGTATCGGCTTGCCAGAAGTGAAACTTGGCTTAATGCCCGGCTTTGGCGGTACCGTAAGACTGCCACGTTTAATCGGCTCAGACAATGCCCTAGAATGGATGACCACGGGTCGCGACCGCGACGCACAAAAAGCACTGCATGAAGGTGCAGTAGATGCGGTTGTTGCGCCTGACAACCTGCACAACGCAGCGCGTAAAATGTTGCAAAGCGCAATTGATGGCAAACTAGATTGGCAAGCGCGTCGTGCAGCCAAGTTAGCGCCCCTGCAGCTCAATGCAAACGAAGCGATGATGAGCTTTTCTACCGCAGCAGCAATGGTCGCCGCACAAGCTGGCAAACACTATCCTGCGCCACACAAAATGGTGGAAACTGTTCAAAAAGCCGCTAGCAGTGGACGCGAAGGCGCATTAAAGCTTGAAAATGAAGGCTTTGTGGCATTAGCCAAAACCGATGCCTGCCAAGCTCAAGTGGGTATTTTCTTAGCCGACCAGTTAGTCAAAGCTAAGGGTAAGAAAATGGCGAAGGCCGCTACCAAAGAAGTGAAGCAACATGCTGTGTTAGGTGCTGGGATCATGGGTGGCGGGATTGCCTACCAAGGTGCCGTAAAAGGCGTCAACACCATCATGAAAGATATTGCACAAGCTGCGCTTGATTTGGGCTTAGCAGAAGCAGCTAAAATCCTCAGCAAAGGCATGCAGCGCGGTAAGGTCGATGCTAAAACAATGGCAAGCACCTTGAACAATATCGTGCCAACCCTCGACATGAAAGCAATCAAAGACGCCGACTTAATCATCGAAGCGGTGGTTGAAAATCCAAATGTGAAAGCGAGCGTGTTGAAAGAAACCGAACAAACCGTGGCCGACGACGCTATCATTTGTTCTAACACCTCTACTATCTCAATTAACCGCCTTGCTCAAAGCTTGGATAAGCCAGAACGGTTTTGCGGTATGCACTTTTTCAACCCTGTTCATAAAATGCCGCTGGTTGAAATTATTCGCGGTGAAAAAACCTCTGAAAGCACCATTGCAAGTGTGGTTGCTGCCACCTTAAAAATGGGCAAAACACCAATTGTGGTAAACGACTGCCCTGGCTTTTTTGTAAACCGTGTGCTGTTCCCATATTTTGCGGGCTTTAGCCGTTTGCTTATTGACGGCGCCGACTTTACTGCCGTCGATAAGGTTATGGAAAAAGTATTTGGCTGGCCGATGGGCCCTGCTTACTTGCTCGACGTTGTGGGCATGGATACTTCTGATCATGCCTCGGGCGTGATGTCAGATGGAATTCCTGAGCGCATGCAAAAAATCGACAACGATCCGGTTACTTTGCTTTATACCAACAAACGCTTAGGTCAGAAGAACGGCAAAGGTTTTTATAACTACGGCACCGACAAGCGCGGCAAGCCTACCAAGGTAGCGGCGCCCGAGGCCTATGCCTTGTTTAAAGACCACGTTGCGCCAAGCAAAGAGTTTGATAAAGAAGATATCATTGCTCGCGTCATGATCCCGATGGCAAATGAGGCGATTCGTTGCTTAGAAGAAGGCATCGTAGGCAGCGCCGCAGAAGCCGATATGGCGCTGCTATACGGCCTTGGCTTCCCTCCATTTAGGGGCGGAATCTTCCGTTATATTGAAACCATGGGATTAGACAACTTTGTGGCATTAGCCGACAAATACGCGAGTCTTGGTCCAGTCTATCAAATCAGTGACGGTGTGCGCGAAATGGCCGCATCTGGCAAGTCATACTTCGCCTAAGCTTAAAGGAGATTAGTAACATGAAAGATGTAGTAGTAATTGATTGTATCCGCACCCCGATGGGACGCTCCAAAAACGGCGTATTTCGTAACGTTCGCGCCGAGACTTTGTCGGCGCACCTAATGAGCAAACTCGTTGAGCGCAACCCAAAACTCGACCCCACTGAAATAGAAGACATCATTTGGGGCTGCGTGCAGCAAACCAAAGAGCAGGGATTCAACGTGGCTCGCAATGCTCAACTGCTTACGAACATACCTCGCAGCACTGGCGCGGTGACTGTTAACCGTTTATGCGGCTCGTCCATGCAGGCTCTACACGATGCCGTATCTGGCATTGTCTCAGGTCGCGGCGATGTGTATATGATTGGTGGCGTTGAGCACATGGGTCATGTCCCCATGAACTACAATATTGATTTTCACCCTGGTCTAGCCAAGCACACCGCAAAAGCCTCTGGCAGCATGGGCATGACCGCTGAATTGCTAGGACGTCAGAACGGTATCACCCGTGAAATGCAAGATGCGTTTGGAGCTCGCTCGCATCAAAAAGCAGCCGCTGCTGCGCAAAACGGCGGCTGGGATAACGAGATTGTAGCTATCGAAGGTCATGATGCTGATGGTTTGTTAATATCTGTTGAAGCCGACGAAGTGATTCGTCCAGATACCACAGTTGAAACCCTCAGTAGCTTGCGTCCGGTATTTGATCCAGTAAACGGCTCAGTGACCGCGGGTACCTCTTCTGCATTGTCTGACGGCGCATCAGCGATGCTTATCATGTCTGCAGACAGAGCGAAAGCCCTCGGATTAACGCCACGAGCGAAAATTCGCAGCATGGCAGTTGCCGGTTGTGATGCCGCTATTATGGGCTTTGGCCCAGTACCGGCTACCAAAAAAGCACTGCAACGTGCAGGCCTATCAATGGAAGACATTCAGTTAGCCGAGTTTAACGAAGCCTTTGCGGCGCAAGCATTGTCTTGTATTAAGCAACTGGGCTGGATAGATACCTATGAAGATAAAGTAAACCTTAAAGGCGGCGCTATTGCATTGGGTCACCCACTAGGTTGCTCCGGCGCAAGAATATCCACCACTCTAATCAACAACATGGAAGATCAGGACGTTAGCATTGGTCTTGCAACCATGTGTATTGGTTTGGGTCAAGGTATTGCAACGGTGTTTGAGCGCGTATAACGCAGCACACTAACAATCAGTATTAAAACGCCCCTGCAAATTAACATGCAGGGGCTTTTTTATGTGTTGATGAATTTACTGGCTATTTGAATGCAAAGCGAGCCCTGGGCGAGCATCGGTCATTTCTCCGTCTTCTACAACGACGACGCCGTTAACAATGACATAGTCGATGCCTGTAGAATATTGATGCGGATCGGCAAAGGTCGAGTTATCTGCAATAGTGCTGGGATCCCACATCAAAACATCTGCCTTATACCCTTCTTTTAACAAACCCCGATCGATTAGGCCCATTCGATTCGCTGGCATTGAGGTCATTTTTTTCACCGCCTCCGGCAAGCTAAGCAAACCTTTATCGCGCACGTACAACGCCAAAGTACGAGGATACGTCCCGTAATTACGTGGATGTGGACTGCCTTTTTGCCACTCTACGCCAGCACCATCAGACGCAATTGATGTATGGGGATGACGCATAATACGCTCAACATCTTCATCTTGCATGGTGTGATAAATACCGCGCCCCCCGCCGTTGACCTGAATTTCAATGGCAAGCTCGGCGGCATTGTGTAAATTCACCGCGATATTTCGCTGTTTCAGGACTTTTTCAAAGTTTTTGCCTACCAAAGAAGGGTCATGAGGATAGCTACTGATCTGAATTCGCCAAAACTCAGAGCCGGCTCGTTGCTCATCGATAATCCGCTTTACGTCTTCTAATATTTTGCTGCGACTCGCGCTTTGCTGCATTCTCTCTAAAAATGCTTGCTGTCCACCCGCCAGAGACCAAGGCGGCATCAGTACACCTAAATTAGTATTTGACGCGGTGTAAGGATATTGGTCGAGGCTTATGTCGATGCCCTTAGCTCTATGCATATCAATCAGTGCCAAAGTATCTTTGCTCAGCCCCCATGCAGAAGGCCCGGCGGTTTTATGATGTGATATGTGCACCGGAAGGCCTACTTGTGCTCCCACGTCGATAGCCTCTTGCAATGCATTGAGTACATCGGAACCTTCAGACCGAATGTGGCTGGCGTAAAAGCCTTCGTAGCTATGTGCAACATTGGCTAATGCTTCGAGTTCTGCAGGCGGTGCAAAAGAGCCCGGAATGTATATTAAACCAGAGGACAAACCAAAGGCACCGTCACCCATTGCCTGCGCGACCAAGCGCTCCATTGCCTCTATTTCTGCCGCTGTGGCGTGCCTATTTTCCCGCTGCATAACGGCTTGCCTAACGCTGTTGTGCCCTAACAGCAAAGCAACATTTAACGATGTTGGGTTTGCCGCTAAGCGCTCAAAATAATCACCGATATCCACTGGGCTCCCGCCGCAATTACCAGCAAGAATGGTGGTCACACCTTGTAGAATATTGTTCTTGGCATCGGGGCGTTTTAATACGTCGTTTTCAGCATGGGAGTGCAAGTCAATAAAACCGGGGCTCAGCGCTTTTCCATCTGCTTGAATAACTCGCAAAGCCGTCGCATTGCCTAAATTACCCATCGCAGCAATAGTATCGCCTGTTATAGCAAGATCGCCTCGATAGGGCTCGTTGCCCGTGCCATCGACGAGCATTGCGTTGCGAATAAGCAGATCATACTGCACAGCCACATACTGAACAGCAGGCTGATGTGAGCAGCCACCGATAAACGTCAAAACTAGCAACAATGCGATAAATGTTTTCATGTTAAGGGTACTTTCAATGTGGCAATAATTTAACATAGCAAGCAAATGCCTTGAGTCAATCAATATTGCTCAAATGCTCGGACAAGGCGACGCTAACAATATAGTTAATGAGAAATTAACAGAAACTGAATATTGCTGCAGTGAACGAGATTATCGCTAAGGCTTTTCTCGCTTCGGCATTAATCATACTAATAGGGTGTGTTGTATCACATGCACTTTTCAATTCTATCGTAGTGCCGAGCTCTCACTTCTGTTAGCTCTTCCCAGCGACCGTTTTCTGAGAAGCTTGACCATTCTTTAAATTTACCCAACTTACTGTGCGGATCGTTAGCTTCGGTAAACGCCAACCATTCTAACATCTGTTTGTCATCATCAGACTCATAGCTTGCGTTTACGCTGCACTCACATACCTGCTGGCTTTGCCCCATGCGATATTGACATGCTGCAACCAGCGCAACTTTTGGCTCCATGCGCCGCGCGCAGGACCACACCCAAGGGTTTAGACCACTCTGCAATTCTCTGACCTCTGCAATTAATGCAACACCAGCATCAAAATTATCGGCGCCGCATACTTCAACAAATTTTGGCATATCGCATTCGCCATAGTCCGAATCGAAGGGCGCCATTGCGTTAGCAATACGTGGGTCGCAACCTTGTTCATCAATCAGTTCTTTAGCAAAGCTACTGGTAGCAGATTCTGATACAGGGCTTTTCGCCGATGTGGTCTCCACAGTCTCACTCTCTCCAAAACAGGCCGAAAGAGTTAGTGTCACTATCGCTATAAGCAAGATGTATAAGGTTTTCATTTCAGTCTCCACTATCCATAGTTATATAAACTGTTATTAATTGGCTTGGTACCGCACTTCACCGTCAACTAAGGTCATCTGAACTTCTAAAGCGCTCAAGTCTGCTTCACTCACAGTAAGTGGATTAGCATTCAAGACCACGATATCTGCACGTTTGCCAACACGCAGACTACCTAGCTCATCCTCATCAAAGACCGCTTTTGCACAACCCATAGTATAAGAATATAGCGCCTCCATTCGGCCCATGGATTGCTCAGGAAAAAATTGCTCGCCGTTTGCCATACGACGGGTCACCGAAGCCACATAGGAGTCGAGGGCTGAAATAGATTCAACCGGCACATCGGTGCCGTTGCAGATGATAGCACCCTCATCTAAAAGGGCTCGCCAAACATAGGCTCTTTGTTTAGAGCGCTCTTCACCCAAACGCACCGGCACCCATGGACCGTCTGACGTAGCGTGCACGCCTTGCATAGACGCAATCACGCCTAACTGGGCAAAGCGCGAAACCTCATCTGGGTGCAGTGTTTGGGCATGTTCAATGCGCCAGCGTAAATCTTGGTCTGGGTCGATGTTGGCAAAACTCTCGTATAAATCCATGACCTCGCGATTGCCTCTATCACCAATAGCATGAGTGTTAAGCTGAAAGCCCTTGTCAAAAGCCACTTGAGCGGTTTCGCGCAAGCTTTCCATCGAAGCTTGAGGTAAGCCAGAGGTTTCAGGCTTATCGGTATAGGGGTCGAGCATCCACGCACCGTGAGTACCCAGTGCACCGTCGATATTGCGCTTAAGCGCACGAATAGTTAAAAATCCGTCCCCCCGACCAATCATACGATAATCATCTAAACGGTTTCGCATATCTTCGTTGGTCTCAAAACGAACGGCCATGTGTAGTCGAATAGGCAAACGCCCTTCATCGGCTAGTTTAATAAGCCTGTCTATACTGGCAAAATTGGTGCCCATATCGTGAAACGAGGTTACACCATGGCGCAGTGCCTCTTCTCCAGCGAGTTCAACTTGACGCTCAAACTGCGCTTGCAGGGTTTCTTCACTAAGGCTGTTTTGTGTATCCATGAGTACTTGCCTCACAGAATTAGAAGCAGCTTGTCTGAGGTAACCTGTAGCATCACCGTTTTCATCGCGAACAATGGTGCCGCCCTCAGTATCGGCGGTGTTTTTATCGATACCGCCAAGCTTCAAAGCCATCTCATTTGCATACACGCCATGTCCACTTGCATGCACTAAAAACACAGGGTTATTGGGACTAACTGCACTGAGTTGACGGTGATGCGGTAAACCATCATACAAGGTTTCTTCGCTATCCCCCCAACGCTCCTGATGCCAACCACGTCCGATAATCCATTCTCCCGGTTGTGCAGTGGCCGCTGCCTCTGCAACCATATCGACAATATCCTCAAAACTACGGGTCGGGACCAAATCCAGCATCATCAATGCCTGACCTAAACTAATAAAATGCCCGTGACCTTCTATAAAACCCGGCATCGCGACGCGACCATCTAAATCGATCACGTCGGTATCAGGGCCAATATAGGCCAAGATACTATCCCCACTGCCAAGCGCGAGAATACGCCCGTCTTTTAGCGCAATCGCTTGGACCTCGGGCAGATCGGCTTCCACGGTTATAACCGTGCCGTTGGTAAGCACACGGTCGGCAAACTTATTGTTGTTTGCTTCAGAAGTACTGTCAGATATATCTGTAGGTGGATTTTGTGCCGGTTGACAGGCACTGAGCCCAACCAAAATAACAATGAGAAGTGTGAGTTTGTGAGTGAGTATCATATGCAAAAACCAACGAGTGATTCGGGAATTTAATACAATACGCCACGTTCCTTCTTTATTCAACAGCCTCCTTTCCTCTGAGCCAACATTGATAACAGGCTTTATACCTAGAATTTCGTTGGCAAAATAAAAGTTTGCACAGCCAGCAAGTGTTAGCCTATGCTCTGCTCGTCTATTTTTAATTCAGCCAATTTTTAAGGATGATAATTCATGCGTGCTCCAATATTAACCTGCCTCGGATTGCTTTTGCTGTATCCTTTTGCCACGCTGGGAGAACAATGGGACCTTATTCATGCCGGTCGTTTATTAGCGGTTCCCGGTGAATCAGTGGCAAGCGAACAAAGCGTAATATTAAGAAACGGAAAGGTCTTTAGCGTCGAGGCCGGATATATTCTGCCTGGGAATGTTAATAAAGCAGAATCAGACACCTTAGAGGTGCACGATTTAAAAGAGCATTTTGTTATGCCCGGATTTATCGATGGTCATGTGCATTTTACTATCTACATGCAGCCTAACGAACCTTTAAATTGGGTGCAAATGTCAGATCCTGACATTGCTATTCGCGGCGCAAAGTATGCCAAAGACACATTATTAGCTGGCTTTACCACCGTTCGTGATATGGGCGCATTCTCAGGCGACTCTATATTTGCGATTAGAGATGGGATTAACAATGGCAATATTATTGGTCCACGCACGTATGTTGCCGGTCACATTATAGCCATTAACGGGGGGCATGGAGATATCACACATAGCTACAAACAATCTGTTGCCGATGTTATCCGAACTTCAGGCGTATGCGATGGTGTAAGTGAATGCAGAAAAGTCGTTAGAGAGCAGATTCGTCGTAAAGCAGACCACATCAAATTGACCGCTACCGCTGGCGTATTATCCGACAGCGCCTCGGGCCTTGAGCAACAGTTTTTTGATGATGAGCTCAAAGCCATTGTTGATACTGCCCACCTAATGGGCGTCAAAGTAGCGGCACATGCGCATGGAGCCGAAGGCATCAATGCCTCATTGCGGGCGGGAGTGGATGCAATAGAGCACGGCACTTTCTTGAATGAAGAGAGTATTCAGTTATTTTTAAAAACCGGCGCTTATTTATCGCCAACTTTATCTGCTGCCGCAACTGTGCAGCCCCTAATAGACAACCCAAATAGTTTTCTAACACCTGCACAAAGAGAAAAGTCCAAGCGTGCACTCACTCAAGCTAAACGATATGTACGAGACGCACACACTGCTGGCGTTAATATTGCTTTTTCTACCGATGCAGGCGTAATTGAGCACGGTAAGAATGCGCTTGAGTTTGTGTTGTTAGTCGAGTGGGGTGGCATGACGCCCATGGAGGCGATTAAGACTGCTACAATTAATGGTGCTGACAACATTGGCAAAGCAGATGAGTTAGGCACAATAGAAGCCGGTAAATGGGGTGATATTGTTGCCGTGAAAGGCAACCCACTTGAAGATATCGCTATTTTGCAAAATGTGAATTTTGTCATGAAAGCCGGCGAAGTTTACAAAAATAATTAGTTGAATAAGTCGTTCTGCCGCAAATTTTTCAAGATCTTTCTTTCGGCTAGCATAAAATGCGAATACGAACTAAAACAAAAATGGCGCTTATTTTATCAATAAGCGCCATTTTTTTATTGAAGCGGAATGCGTTAAAACTTAAATAAGCTCAACGTTAGCTGCTTGCAGCCCTTTTTGACCGTCTTCTACTTCAAAGGAAACCTTTTGGCCTTCTGGAAGCGTTTTGTACCCTTCTGCAACTATCGCACGGAAATGAACAAAAACGTCTTTACCGCCGTTATCTTGCGTTAAAAATCCATAACCCTTTTCTGGGTTAAACCACTTAACTGTGCCTGTAACTTTAGACATGTAAACCTCGAACTATTATATCAAAACGCGCAAAATGCTGCGCAATCACATCTCTGACATAGAAACTTATTTAGGATTTTTTTAATGAAGAAGAACAACAGTGAAACCTCGGCACTTTATTAAAAAGCAGGAGATATTAACATCTACAGGATCAAAAAATACAAATGCGCTTCATACCAGAAACACTTTAATTGTAGCACATATGCGCAAAAAGAAAGGGTTTTGAAGATAAATCCTCAAAACCCTTTTGATCATTTTATGTACAGCGCTTGTTTAAGGTCTGAGCGCTCTATCGCCGCGCGACAATCCACAGACACCGGTCCGCGCCGACTCTGTGATCTCTGCGCACTGAGCCATTACGTCACTGAATGCGGTGAGTTTATCACTGGTACCAGTGATTTCAATAGTATAGTGCTGAGCCGTTACATCCAAAATCCGAGCTCTGAAAATATCGACATTACGTTTCACTTCAGAACGGGCTGTTTCATTCCGTGTCGCTACTTTAATTAACATTAACTCGCGCTCAACATGGGCTGAATCGGTAAGCTCAGCCACTCGAAGCACATCAATAAGCTTGTTTACCTGCTTAGTAATTTGCTCAATGACTTTGTTGTCAGCCTCGGTAATGATGGTTAAGCGAGACAAACTTTGATCAGCCGTTGGCGCCACACAGAGTGAGTCGACGTTATAACCACGCTGCGAAAACACACCAACAATACGAGATAGCGAGCCTGGAGCATTTTCCATTAATACTGAAATAATTCGTCTCATTATGTGCGCTCCGTCTTGCTCAATCGCATGTCGTCCATTGCCCCATATTTTATTTGCATGGGATATACATGTTCATTTTGATCTATACAAATATCCATAAATACTAAGCGGTCTTTTTCTGCAAAACATCGCGCCATGGCATCATCTAGGTCTTCAAGTTTGTCGACTTTGATCCCAATATGACCATAAGCTTCTGCGAGTTTTACAAAGTCGGGCATAGAATCCATATAAGAATGTGAATGCCTGCCCTTGTAGTTCATGTCTTGCCACTGACGAACCATACCCAGGGCACGGTTGTTCAACGAAATAATCTTTATCGGCAAGTTGTACTGCAAACAAGTAGAGAGCTCTTGGATGTTCATCTGAATACTACCGTCTCCGGTAATCACTACCGAGCATGCATCTGGGTGAGCAAACTGCACGCCCATTGCGGCTGGTAAGCCAAAACCCATAGTGCCCAAACCGCCAGAGTTAATCCACCGGCGCGGCTTTGCAAATGGGTAGTAAAGCGCAGCAAACATCTGATGCTGGCCTACGTCAGAACTTATGTAGGCATCACCTTTAGTATGCTCATAAACCGCCTCGATTACTTTTTGTGGCTTGATGGTTTCAGGCCCTTGATCGTACTTTAAACATTGGCGAGCACGCCATTCATTGATTTGCTCCCACCAATCGCTCAGCCTAGCTTCTTGCTCAGATAAGTCATGCTCTTCAAGCATAGTCAGCAATTGTTTGACCACGGTTTTGACCGAACCCACCACCGGAACGTGTGCATTAACGATTTTTGAAATCGACGCAGGGTCAATATCGACGTGAATAATATCAGCATATGGACAGAATTTTTCAACATTGTTAGTCACGCGATCATCAAATCGAGCGCCTAATGAAATAATGCAGTCTGCGTTGTGCATAGACTTATTGGCTTCTAAGGTACCGTGCATACCCAGCATACCAATAAACTGTTTATGCACGCTTGAAAACGCACCTAGGCCCATCAAAGTGCTCGTCACCGGCGCCTGTAACTTTTCAGCAAGGGTGGTTACTACATCAGAGGCATCGCAAGATATAGAGCCGCCACCTACATAAATTACTGGGCGCTTGGCTTTTAATAAGCTAGCAACCGCTTTTTTAATTTGCTTATTGTGGCCTTTCAGCGTCGGATTATATGAGCGCATAGTCACATCATCTGGGAACACATAAGGATGCGAGTCCTGCACGTTTACGATGTCTTTGGGTAAATCGACTACCACCGGACCTGGTCGGCCAGAGTTGGCAATGTAATAAGCTTGAGCAATTGCTTTTGGAATGTCTGTGGCTTTTTTAACTAAAAAGCTGTGCTTTACGATCGGACGTGAACATCCCACCATATCGGTTTCTTGAAAAGCATCTTCGCCAATGTGCATTGAGGGAACTTGCCCCGACAATATCACCATCGGAATCGAATCCATAAATGCAGTTGCAATGCCGGTGAGTGTATTAGTCGCACCTGGACCTGAGGTCACTAGCACCGTTCCGGTTTTACCGGTCGCTCTCGCATAGCCGTCGGCCATATGCGAAGCACCTTGCTCATGACGTACTAATATATGTTTGACTGCATCTTGTTGATGTAACGCATCGTAAATATCAAGAACTGCCCCGCCTGGGTAGCCAAATAAATGCGTTACCCCAACATCTTTTAACGCTTCTACCACCATTGCGGCGCCCGACATCATCCTCACTAGCTTGCCTCCTCTATTGGCTTATTTTTCCACTCGGTAAATATACCTGTATCAACGCAAAGGAAAAACATGTTTTTGGGAAAAAGTGAAATACTTATCCCTATATAGTTACTTTTTAGGATGTTCATACTAAAAATGAACAAAACTGCAAGGCTTTTAGGTGATTTGTTATTATTGTGTGGATGTTCACTAAATCTTATTCTCGCATACAGGCGTGAGGTTACCGCGCAGCCTATTGATAATCAAGGCTAAACTTTGCTGCCAAAGGCACGTATTCATTATATATATAGAAAAAACACTAGCTGTGGGGCACTGAATGCTGAACATTTCTGCCGTGAATAAAACATATCTTAGCGGCGATACCTCATTACAGGTATTAAAAGACGTTTCACTTGAGCTGCAAAGTGGCAATAGTTTGTCGATTCAGGGACCTTCTGGATGCGGTAAGTCGACCCTTTTACACTTGCTTGGCGCCCTAGATAATCCTGACAGTGGTCAAATCGTATACACCCCTAATCAGCAAACAACGATCAATATTCACGACTTAAGCGAAATTCAAGCCGACGAATATCGACGCAAACATATTGGCTTTGTATTTCAAAAATTCAACTTAATTGATTGTTTAAGCGTCTACGATAATATTTTACTGCCCAGCAGACTGAATCAGTCTGAGCATCAAGACTACATTGCATTATTAATCGACACTATGCAGATAGCGCCTCACCTTAAAAAGCTACCCAACCAGCTTTCTGGGGGTGAACAACAGCGCGTCGCAATTGCTCGAGCATTGGCCCATCAACCAAGCATGGTTTTGGCCGACGAACCCACCGGCAACCTAGATGAAGACAACTCTCACATTGTCAGCCAATTATTATTTGATACCTGCACAGAGCTGAAAACTACACTCATTATTGTGACCCACAGTGCACAAGTGGCTCAACAGGCCACGGTACAAATGAAAATGCACAATAAAAGGCTCAGCGTTTGAGTCTGCAGCCTACTAAAGTGTCAGTGTTTGACACCTACCGTTTATTACTCAAAAGCTATAGGCAAACTTGGTTTAGCCTTGCGATGGTGTGTTTTTCATTGTTAGTAGCATGCGCAGGCTTAAGCGCCGTACTGCTGATTAACCAGGGCGCAAAACAAAGCTACTCGGGACAAACCGCCGTTCGTATTTTGCCTGCTCACCATCAAATAGTAGCCCGAGATGACACTCAAGCAATTAGCACCAAAGACTACGCTGATATAAAAGCTCAGGGCTTGCAGAAAGCCGTTGCCATCGCCGAGTCATCTAGGCACCTTTACCTAGAGAAAAAGCGCATCACCCAGCGCAGAGCGACGCTTATCGGCATTGATTTTTTAGCCTTGCTGAATCAATCAAAAATGTCGAATTCGGCCGAGGGGCTTCAAGCTCTAAACACCACTGAAACTCAGCCCAGAATAGATCTATCTGGAAACATCAGCTTTGCATCGCCGCTGGCACTCATTCATCCAAGCTACATGCAAGAGTTAGGGCTAGACAAGCATTCTTCTCTTACGATAGATGAGGCATCTACTATCTCTGTGCCGCCGCTTTCGCCTATGTCGCTAGACGGCATGTCTGATGGGCTCATCGTTGATATTGGCATCCTGCTCGATATAGATAGCGAGGCGAAAATTAGCAGAATACTGTTGCTAGAGGGCACCCGCGAAACACAAATTGAGTCGCTGAAGCAAACGCTCCCCACACATTTACAGCTAGAGAGCATCACTGCTCAGCAAAACAATCCCCAAATGACACAGAGCTTCTATTTAAACTTATTTGCCATGGCTTTGCTGATGTTTGCTGTGTGTCTATTTATTGTCATGAACGCATTCAACTTGCTGATATTCAAGCGTTTTGCGATGCTCAAAGTATTTCGTCAATTGGGCATAGGCCGTCAGCAAATTATATTGGCTCACGCCATCGAGTTTAGTGTATTTGCGCTCATCATTAGTGCAGTGAGTATTGTAGTAGGGGCGCAACTAGCGGTGCTTGCAAGCTCAAGCATTCGCACAATAGTTGAAGGCCTTTATCGCGTTCAAGTCGGCTTTGCAGATACCACATGGTTAAGCCTATATATTAAAGTCTTGTTGATTAGCATGACAGGCATTGCCCTAGCCTTGCTCGCCCCCCTTAAGCAACTCAAGCAATCTTTAAGCAAAACCCAAAGCGACAATAACGACTCACGGCTAAATGTTGTACTGACTATTATGTGTGCGGTGCTCGCGGCATTGGCGCTCTTGATTTTTAGCGTTTCATCTAACTTAAGTTTGCTGCTAATCGGTGCAGCCATGGTTATCCTTAGCGGCTGCTGCGCGTTAATAGTGGTATTTCCGCAGTGTTTAAAGGCCCTGTTTAAACTTATCCCAGCGAACTTAACACTGACCCGACTGAGTGTCGCCCAAGCTTTATTTTTATCTCGCAAAACCAAGATTGCTTGCTGTGCTTTTTTTATAGCGGCCACCAGCAATTTAGGCATGAATCTAATGGTCGATAGCTTTCGGGCAAGCACTGAGGGCTGGTTAAGCCAGCGGCTAGTAGCAGATCATTATCTATATTCAAACGATGCCGCAAGCAACCGCCAACTAACTACGATTGCCACGCAAGCTGGCGTTCAGCTCTATCCTCGCTACGAACAAAACATCGAGCACAATGGTCGACCTGCTCAACTATTTAGCTATCCAATTGATGCTAAGTTCAAGCAAGCCATGGTATTTGCGAGTAACACCGAAGCGGTTTGGCAAGACTTCGAAGCAGCGCAAAGTGTGCTGATCAATCAGCAGCTTGCCATTCGCAGTGACCTTGCCATTAACGACAGCGTTACGTTTATACACCCGACCACCGGCCTTTCCTCGAGCTTTAAAGTGGGCGGGGTCATATATGATTATGGCAATCCTTATGGGCAAATTCTGTTAAGTGCAACTGAATTCAATCAAGATATTAGCCAATCGAGTATTTTTGCCGTGTTAGGAAATTCTGAACAAATAGCGAAATTTACCGCGGCGCTAGAAACGATCGGCATTGTCAGTAAGGATCAGCTTTACCAAACCAGCGACATTTTGTCTGGTTCAATGGAAATATTTGATCGTACTTTTGTGATCACCGACAGCTTAAATTTGGTCACACTTATGGTGGCGGCACTTTCCCTCGCTTGCACAATTGTCATACTACTAGAACAGAGTCGACCACAAACGATGTTGCTAAGAGCCATGGGTATCTCAGCATGGCAAAGCCGCCGCATTTTGCTGCAGCAGTACTTATTTTTATGCACAGTGGCTTTAATCGCGGCAACGCCCTTTGGTGTATTATTGAGTTATGTGCTGATTGAACAAATAAATTACCATGCCTTTAATTGGTCTTACCCTTTAGTGATTGATTGGCTCAATATCATCAAATTATATGGACTTAGCCTATTCATTGTTGTGCTGGTTATCAGCTTACCGATTGTGTACACCACCAAACAAAGCTTAGCGCAGGAGTTAAAATGGCTAGATTGATATTCATATTCATTAGCTTAATAATCCTGCTGCTAAGCGCCTGCACGCAGAATAAAAACGGCAGTAGTGCGCAAGGCATGATTAATCCGAGTTTCTTATTGGCAAACGGCAAAAAAGCGGATCCTAAATATGTGCTTACCCTACCGCTAGATCATCAGTCACACCCAGAGTTTGATATTGAATGGTGGTATTTAACCGCTAATTTAGTCGACGCAGAGCAAAACCCCTACGCATTTCAGTGGACCCTATTTAGATTCAGCAATCCAAATCAAGACAATGCTTGGCACAATGGGCAGACGTTTATGGCGCATACTTCATTGCATTCGCCCAGCCAACATTGGTTTGAAGAGCGTTTTGCAGCAGGAGGGGTAGGCAATTCCATGGTAGGTTTTATTCCGCTCGAGGGCGATACTTCCGCAAATTTATCTGACTCATCGTACCCATTAAGCTTAACAATGGACGATTGGCGGTGGCAGGCACATCGCAAAGATGGTTCGCTATTTCCGGCAACGCTAAAGACCTCTGTGTCAACGTCGTCTGGTGTAAATAAAGATGACGCTGATAACGCAGTCAGCATGACTTTCACAATGCGTCCATCGGGCCCATTTGTGCTGCAAGGAAACCGAGGCTACAGCGTAAAATCTCGCGAAGGCAAACATGCTTCTCACTATTACTCTTTGCCGTTTATCGACATCAGCGGTTCGGTAGAAAGTGCCAATGGCACCATTGAATTAAGTGGTAAAGCTTGGTACGACCATGAATGGACCTCTACCCTCTTAGATAGCAGCACAGCAGGCTGGGATTGGATGTCGTTGCATTTTGATAACGGCGACAAACTCATGGCATTTAGCATGCGTCTTAATGATCAAGAAAATTATCAAACCGGCACCTATATCCTCGCGAACGGTCAATCAGAAACACTTTCGCCAGAGCAAATTTCTCTTAACATTTCGAAATATACCCAAACAGATGACAGAAGCTTGCCTTTGCACTGGCAGGTTTCTATCCCGCATAAACAAGTAGACATTGAAGTCACTGCGACTAAAACTGATGCGTTTAATCCATCGGTGTTTGGCTACTATGAAGGGCCGGTAGAAATCATTGGATCTCACCGCGGGGTAGGTTTTTTAGAGCTAACCGGATACTAGCGTGTCTAAACGACAAGCGTTTATGTTGGAAGCAATGATAGCTTGACTAAATTACAGGAGCTAGCAACTAGCCATTGCTATCAAGGCTTTAATCGTCCAGCTCTATGTCCAAGCCGTCTTCTACATCTGCCAGCATATCGTCATCAGAGTTATTGTCGGCAGCCTTGCGAGTACCGTATATACTGGCCGCTTTAGGACGATTAATACGCTTTTGATATCTTAACCAAGCGCGCTCTGCTGGATTCTGCGGTTCGACTTGACCAAGGGCAGACGCTAAAAACTGCTCGTCTTCCTTATCACTCGGTTGAATGTGTTGATCAACCAAGGCCGCAATCAAACAGCCATACTCACTAAGCGCCTTGCTTTCAGAGATAGAAAAATCACCAGACCGAGAAAATCCATACGGGTAATTTTTAGGGTCGCTAAATAAGCGCTTTAATAACATTTCTTTGGTTACACTAGACACGTCACATTGCTCCACTATCATTTAAAAACAACATATTTGCACAACAGGCCTTGCTAAAGTTGCCGTTGTACCCCCGAATATCGGCTCTGTCAATAAAATAGTTAAGCAATTTTTTATTCAGCTGCTTTAGCCATGCAGTCGGGTGTTTTTAATGCGTAAACAATGTGATCAGCATAAAAACGAATTACACAAATTAAGGACACTTATACGTGGACAATTAAGATTAAATTGAGGTGTTTGAAACTTAGTATTTAGAGGTGTCAGATATGGATAACGACATCTAAAGAATGGAGCGGGAAACGAGACTCGAACTCGCGACCCCGACCTTGGCAAGGTCGTGCTCTACCAACTGAGCTATTCCCGCAAATTGGACGCGCATTATAGAAAAATAGAGCAAGGTTGCAAGCTTCTTTTTCAATTTTTTAGCTAAATATCAGTTATTACTAATAATTCCCTTAATTTTAAATCTCCCAAGTCGATATCTTAGATGTGGTGAGACACTTTTCGGGGTTTGAGAGAAAGGCAGTGAAGTATAAAATTTTGCTAATAGAGCACGATGGATCAAGCCTACGTATTCTAAAGCGCGTTATCGGCAAGGCAAATCTTGATGTAGTCACGGCTACGTCATTGACCGAAGCCAAAGTCATTTTTGATCATTCAACGCCTGAGTCTTTCTTGTGTGCGGTGGTTGACTACTACCTGCCCGATGCCCAGCATGGAGAGGCTATCGACTTTGCCATATCGTCATTTGTGCCTGTCATAGCAATTACCAGCGATACTGAACAAGATGTCCGCGACCGAATTTTGAGTAAAGCGGTGGTTGACTACATCCCCAAGAGCAATGCGCAATTTTATGAATATTTGTCACGTTTACTATCCAGACTTGAGAAAAACAAACAAGTAGGAGTACTCACCGTTGGCGGCAATAACAAAAGCCGAAACGCAATATATTCGCTATTAAACCGTCATAATTTTATGACCTATCAGGCAGCCAACACTGACCAAGCGCTCGACATATTGCAGCAATATTCCCATATAAAACTGATGATCACCGACCAATTATTACCCAACACTACGGGTGTTGATTTTGTTGCTCAGGTTCGCAAGCATTATGACAAGGAGCAGTTAAGTGTTATTGGTACCAGTGAAAAAGGCGACGCCGCACTGCTGGCAAACTTTATAAAAAGCGGCGCCAATGACTATTTACGGAAACCTTATTGTCATGAGGAATTTTTCTGTCGCGTGCTGCAAAATGTGGAGTACGTTGAACAAATAGAGGTAATTAAAAAAACTGCCAATACCGACTATCTTACCGGTATTCCGAATCGTAGATACTTTTTCAATCAGGTAAGTCAAATTGTAAAGCGAGAGCCCAGTTCAATGTCGCTCGCTTTGCTCGACCTAGACTTTTTCAAAAATATTAATGACAGCTTTGGTCACGACTACGGTGACTTAGTCTTAAAAGAAACTGCTAAAATGATGAAAAAACATTTTACAGGCCACAGCATCTCGCGCTTTGGAGGTGAAGAGTTTTGCGTCTTTATGCAGGGGTTGACCGCACAAGAAGCGTTCGAAAAAGTCGACGCGTTTAGAGAGCTGGTTAGTCAACGTAAATTTAAAAACCGCAGCAAAGTGGTGCAGTGCACGGTCAGTATTGGTCTGACTCACCGCGTTTCAAAAACCATAGAGGATTTATTGAGTGAGGCCGATCAATCTTTGTATAAGGCGAAAGCTCAAGGGCGTAATTGTGTGGTAATAAATAGCTCGGTTGAGCAAAGTGCTGACTCAAGCAAGATATCAAGGTAGCGCTCCACTAGTTGTTAGCGAAGTGCAGCGCTCGTTATTAAATACAAAATACCTTTTCGCGATAGTACCGAAGCTCTTCAATCGACTCTTTAATATCATCTAAGGCTAGATGCACCCCCTTCTTTTTAAAGCCCTCTAACACCTCTGGCTGCCAGCGCGCGCACAACTCCTTTATAGTGCTAACATCAATGTTCCTATAATGAAAATACGCTTCAAGTTCAGGCATATATTTAACTAAAAATCGTCGGTCTTGGCCGATGGTGTTGCCGCATAGTGGCGATTTCCCCGGCGACACATATTTACGCAAAAAAGCAATGGTTTCTTGGCTTGCCATGTCTACATCGTAATCACTGTCTTGACAGCGTTTAGTCAAGCCAGACTCTCCGTGGGTTTTGGTGCACCACTCGTCCATAGCTGCCAGTACTTCGTCCGTTTGATGAACCGCAATTACTGGCCCCTGCGCTAAAACGTTGAGCTGTTTATCTGTCACGATCGTCGCGATTTCTAGCACCACACAGGTTTCAGGATCTAAACCCGTCATTTCCATATCAATCCATACAAGATTTTGTTCGTCCAACGCCATGTTTACCTCAGAGTGTATTTATCAGTCGATACAGAGCATTTGCCGAAAAGTTATATTTCTCAGCCAATTATGATTAAATTAAACGCTCTATACAAAAGGTATCATGTTGTTTCCACTGTGTTAATAAAAAGAATGATCAACAAATGGCCCTTGACCTACAATAAAGCATCACAATGGAAAATCTATCTATAAACGTGCAAACAAGTAAACCTTATGAGGCAGTCGATTCATCGGCAAAGTAAAAGGCGATGCAAGGCCTTGCGCAAAAAGGTATGATTGAGTATCTAAGCCTTTTGACCAAAGGCTATAAAGCTCTTTTCACCAATAGGCAGTGTGCGCGACTCGTGGCTAAAAAACCAAAACTTTCAAAAAACCAAACCCGTCAGGTAATGCGTAATCGCCATAAACAAATCGACGGTGATAAGCAGGCGTCTTTTGAGCACTTCGGTGAGCAGGTATCAGGAAGAGTGATTAGCCGATTTGGCAAGCACGCCATTGTTGAAGACGATCAACACCTTAATCACAGATGCTACATAAGACGTACCGTCAGTTCAGTGGTATGTGGTGATCATGTGTTATTTCGACCCAGCGAATCAACTGACAGCCGTGATCGCGGTATTATAGAGGTTGTACTTGATAGAAAGTCGACCTTAACACGTCCCGATTTTTATGACGGTGTAAAGCCAATCGCAGCCAATATCGATCAAATTATTGTGGTAAGTGCAATTGTGCCAACCCTTTCCAACCATATTATAGACCGCTATCTAGTGGCCTGTGAGCATGCACAGATCACTCCCGTACTGGTTATCAATAAGGTCGAGTTACTGAGCGCCCAAGAACTAGTTGAAGTCAAAAAAAGCCTCTCAATATATGAGAAAATAGGCTACAAAGTTATTCTAGTAAGCTGCGAAACTGACCAAGGTCTCGCTGCTCTAAGTGAATACCTTATCGACAAAGTTAGCGTCTTTGTAGGTCAAAGCGGTGTTGGAAAATCGAGTATTATTAATCGTTTACTGCCTGATGCCGCCGAACCCGTCGGAGAAATATCTGATAACTCGGGCTTAGGAAAACACACAACAACGGCCTCAAAACTCCTACATTTTGCGCAGGGCGGAGAATTAATCGATTCCCCGGGCGTCAGAGAATTTGGCTTATGGCATTTAAGCGCAGAGGCTATCACCAATGGCTTTATTGAGTTTAGAGACTACCTTGGCGGCTGCAAATTCTCTGACTGCAAACATCGCGGTGATCCCGGATGCTTAATCACCGACGCCATTACGAAGGGAGATGTCGATAACGCTCGCTATCTGAGCTACCTAAAAATCATTGACACACTAGGTCAGCAAAAACCCACTTATGCCAAAGGATGATGACTCATAAGCGTTTAATACGTTCTTATTTTTGCTGTCTATTGTACAATAGCGCGATAATTGACTGGGAGCTCACACGTGCTAGATTGGATCAAAGTAAAAAGCCAATACATATTACCTAAACATCTTCTTTCTCGCTTCCTCGGAGCGCTTGCATCCCGAGATCTAGGTGCCATTACACAGTTTTTAATCAAAACCTTTATCAAAGCATTTGATATTAATATGAAAGAAGCGCTTTATGAAAACCCAAGTGCCTACAAAACATTCAATGAATTTTTCACGCGCCCGCTAAAAGACGGTATACGTCCAATCGAAGCTAACGATACTCAGCTTTGTCATCCTGTAGACGGCAGCGTCAGTCAGTTTGGCGACATCACCGGCGATCGCATATTTCAAGCAAAAGGTCATGATTTTAGCTTAACTACCTTGCTCGGCGGAAAACCAGAGCTGGCGGTGCCGTTTAAAGGCGGTAAATTTGCTACGATTTACCTCGCACCAAAAGACTATCACCGCATTCATATGCCAGTTGATGGCACGCTAACCGATACCTTACATGTGCCAGGTGAACTGTTTTCTGTGAATCCACTAACGGCACAAAATGTTCCTGGTTTGTTCGCTCGCAACGAACGCGTGGTGACTCTGTTTGATACGCCTTACGGTAAAATGGCATTGGTGTTGGTAGGCGCAACCGTCGTTGCCAGTATCGAAACTGTGTGGGCGGGCAATATTACGCCACCGGCTGGTAAGTATGTTCAACATTGGCAGCAAGACGACGCCGAAGTTAAGCTCGCCAAGGGCCAAGAAATGGGCAGATTTAAGCTCGGCTCTACCATCGTGCTCTGTTTTGAGCCCGGTAAAATTGAATTTGAAGATATGTACGCAGGAATGATCACCCGTCTCGGGAAAGTATTAGCGAATCAAGCGTAAGCGTGAGCAACCGTTTATACAGTAAAGTCGCCTAATGGATCCGGTTAAGAAAAGCCTTATTAACCTGCACCTTACCGTCATGTTACTTGGCGGTACTGCGCTATTTGCTAAGCTCATCAACTTGTCTGCTCTAGACATTACTTTTGGCAGGTCCTTACCGGCCTGCATCGTACTGTTTTTAGTCGTTAAACTGAGCGGCGAATCATTAAGACTCAATAGTCAAAAAGATTATCTGATTGCTATGGGCCTGGGCGTAATCATGGCGGTGCATTGGGTAACCTATTTTGCTGCGATGCAGTATTCTTCTGTTTCGGTAGGCATCATAGCACTGTTTACTTTTCCGGTTATTACGGTATTACTCGAACCCTTTTTTGAAAAAATACGATTAGTCTGGCAAGACGTGGCCAGTGCCTTAGTGGTGCTAGTGGGCATATTTATGATTGTGCCCGATGTGTCTTTAGAGAACGACATTACTCTAGGTGTTGTCATTGGCGTGTTCTCTGCTTTTTTGTATGCCATTAGAAATCTGCTACACCGCCAATACTTTTGCCAATATAGCGGAGCAAAGGCCATGGCTTATCAAATTGCCATTATTTGCCCTTGTTTAATCTGGTTTATATCCGATGATTTTTTCACCACAGCAGCCGCTTTTGATCTGCACACAGGATTGCTTTTATTGTTGCTCGGAACGGTGTTCACCGCACTCCCCCACGCTTTAGTTGCCGCCTCACTAAAACACCTGCGCGCGAAGACATTCTCACTGGTAGCCTGCATGCAGCCCTTTTACGGAGTGGTATTTGCAATCATCATGTTGAATGAATCACCAACATGGCAAACATTAGTGGGGGGCGTACTTGTGATATCCGCTGCAGTATACGAGACTGTGAATACACATCGACTCAATCATAAGGCCAAAGAATGCTCGCAATAGCCCATCGGGGCCTCAGTGCCCACTTTCCTGAAAATACCGTTATTGCATTTGAAAAAGCCATTCAAGCCGGCGCAAGAGCGCTTGAGTGTGATGTGCATCAAGTAGAAAACACCTTTATTATTTTCCATGACTTTTACCTGCATAAACTCACAGGTAATGACGGTGCACTTGCCACCACAAGCATGCAAACCATTGAAGGCCTAAGAATAAAAGGTAGCGAACATAAGATCCCCAAGCTGCAGGACGTGTTTAAACTTACCGCTGGGCGGCTAATGTTAAATTTGGAGTTAAAAAGGATCGATAACGCGGGGCTTTTTGTTGATCAACTTTGCGAGTTAGTCAGGCAATATGAAGGTGATCATGACGAATTAGACATCGTGCTTTCATCCTTTGACCATCCTATGCTGCAGAATATAAAAGCTAAATTCCGAGACACACCTCTGTCCAACACACTAAAATTTGCGGCTTTAATAGGTCATTTACCGATATCCAAAGCACAATATGCCGTAGATATGCAGGCTGATATTGCGGCAATAGATGCTGATTTAGTGGACGCTGAGTTCGTAGCTCATGCCAAACAGAACTATCTTGATGTGTGGTGCTATACCGTTAACCACGAAGACCTGCTATTAAGGCTCATAGATATGAGAGTTGATGGAATATTTTGTGACGACGTAAGTTGGGCCGAACAGGTTATTGAAAAAAATCTGAATTGTCAGCTTTAACTTGTCGATGCCGAGGCATGCTAGGACTCAGCAGGATTTGCACTGCCGGCAAAGCTTTAAGTTGATGAGGTGGGCAGCAATAATAAACCCTGCACCAATAGCAATCGTGAACGGTTCATAGGCTTCGCCGAAAATATCTTTATTCCAATAAATCAGCGCACCTAAACTCAAAGAATAGATAGGATAAATTTGTCTGTGATATTGCTTAAAACCAATTAAAAGTGCAGCAAAACCAACGATAATAGAAATGGTCAATATACTGCCTTCAAACCAACCTTGAGCGACAAATGATGAGGCTAATAGAGGAATGGCGGGGATCAGTATTGGCAACATAATACAATGCAAAGCACACATTGCTGACACCCATACACCTAATTTATCGAGTACCCGATTGTTTAGCGGTGGCGTTTCTATCATGGTCTCTTGCTCATTAGAGTCAACGATGATATCAGAAGTCTTTGTTTGCAATTGATGCACCTGAATAAATTAATTGTTTGCGTAAGGTCTGTATCGATTTACACCAGTGTTAGCACTGAACACATTGGATATATTGCATTAGCCAATCGATTTAATGTAATAGTATAACATTAAACACATCGGTAATGAAAACACTATTATCCATAATTCTTAAATAGTCCGCTAGCGAGGTGCGCTAGCTTCAATGACATACTCAGATGCCGCAAGGGAGTTAGCGTGAACAAGGTGTGGGTTAATTCGAAATTTATCGGTTTCTCGTAAGTACTCACTTACGGTGATAACTTCTATGTCCGGTGGCAAATTTTGTATGGCATCGCGCAAATACGCTAGTGTCAGTGGATAAGGATGGCCAATGCCAATGGCCTTTCCATTCTTGCGGGCACGTTTTATCAGCTTAGCAAACTGCTGCTTTATAAAGTCTTCGTTTTGTTCATGATCTAAAAATATGTGTCTGGTCGCAGCCGTTACCCCAAATTCATCAGCAATAAGATTCGCTTTAGAAAATCTAGTTGTACGGCTATCGACAAAGAACATGTTGTTATTTGCCAGTGTTTTCATAACGGTTTGCATCGGCAGAGTCATTTGCGTGAGTTTGCTGCCCATATGATTGTTCACGCCGACTGCATGCGGAACCGTTCCTAAAGCGGCAAACAACGCACTCTGCAATTGCTGTGGATACATTGAAGAGAGCAATGGTCCAACACCCAATGCTTCGCCATTTAGCGACTCCATCGGCATATGCAGCATGACCTCTCGATTTTGCTGTGCAGCTTTAAACGAAAACGGTGTAGAGAAATTAGTATGGGGCAAAATTGAGAAGGTAACCGATTTTGGCAAATCAAAGGCTTTAATGTCCGATGCCTTCGCGCCTACATCGTCTAATATGATCGCAATTTGTGAAGGTGACTGAGCCAACACTGAAGATTGCAGCGCGATGCCTAAAATAAATACGTTAAGGATATGTTTTAGCACTGGTTGCTTTTTTTATTCATCACAGATAAAGACTACCAACATGTAGCAAATACTACACCTATTCTGTCGCTACTGACAAAACAATCTTTAAATGCAAAAAAGAAGCGCCCCGAAAAAGCATAAGTGCTTGTTTATATTGTTTAAATACTTAAAAAAGTTTTTGCTGCCCGACATGGCTAAGGGGGCTTTCGACCTCTTGTTGCACAAGATCTGACAGCAAAACGTCATTTACCTGTCCAATTGGCTGTTTATCTTTGTAAGTTTTGACGCGCTGCACACGCAAGGTCGGAAATAATTTTGGCTGCGCAAGCAAGGCATCTATGCTCGCTGATGCCTGCACCTGAGGCGATAGCCAATCTCTTAAGAACGTCTCTTGTATGGGTAAAAACAATGGAAAAGCCTTATCATGATAAGGCGCCATTTTAGGATGGGCATCTCGGGTAATGACCGCGCAGCAATAGTCACCATTTTCCAATTTGCGATAAAGTGCGCCAAGTAAAAAGGGCTCATCGCTGCTTAACAGATACTGATGCTTGGTTTTCCCTAGCAACTTCGACTCACCAATTTCACTCGCAATGATGCAGCCTCTCGAATGTTCCAAGGCAGCTTTCCAGTATGGGCTGTTTAAATTCCTGGCATTGAAACTAGTGCGGCTCCCTAAGTAGGTAAGCTTGTCTTCAACCATACCATCAAACCACCAAATGGCATTCACCCACTTATCTTCACCGCGCTCTTGGATCAAAAGCGGTACCCTACGATTGATATCGCCACCAAAGGCTGGATAAGCGTCAAAGTTACCGGGCTGCTGAAATAAACGTGCGAAGCCACCGAACAGATCCGGTTTATCTTGAATAGTGCTGTTGTTATACCCTACATATCCGCACATAAACCTGCCAGACTCTAAAACCAAATATATTTATGCTGATAACCTCGCGACGATTTGCTCCAAATATTCGCGAGCACATCCAAAGTTTATTCTAAAACATTCTGGCGCACCAAAATCTTTACCTTGCGATGGCCCTACCCCACGCTCTTCGCACCAACGCTGTGTATCTTCTAGCTGTAGAGCGCTAGCATCAACCCATAGTAAAAACGTAGCCTGTGGGGCTTCACATGTTAAGCCCTCAATACGATTAATTGCTCGCACTAAATAATCTCGGTTGTCGCGTAAATAGCGCAATTGCGCTTGATACCATTCGTCGCATTTAGTGAAAGCGGTAGCGGTTGCTTCAAGGCCCATTACGTTTACCCAAGGTACTATGCCAGCCCCTGCTGCAACAAAACTTGAACGCACTTTAGCACTAGGAATAATTGCAAACGAAGTACCTAAACCTGCAACGTTGAAAGTTTTACTGGCGGCCATCAAGGTCACTGAATTATCTTTTAAGCTAGGGTGTTTACCCGCGGGAATATGACGTAAATCATCTAAAATCAAATCGCAGTGGATCTCATCACTGCAAACCATGACATTATGGCGCTGACAAATCTCGGCGATAGTATCAAGCTCTTCAAAGGTCATCACGCTGCCGGCCGGGTTCATCGGGTTACACATTATAAACAAGGTAGTGCTTGGCTTAGCTGCCTGTTGCTCAAACGCTTCAAGGTCGAGCGTCCAGCGGCCTTCTTTTAGCATTGTCGGAACAGCTAACTGCTTGCGATGATTAATACCCGGTGCGGCCAGAAGCGGCGGATAGTTTGGGGTCTGTACAATGACGCCGTCACCTATATTCGAAAACGCCAAAGTCGCCATATTAAAGGCCGGCACGACGCCCGGTGTCCATACAATCCAGCTCGGGTGAATATCCCACTGATACTGGCGCTTGCACCAATGCACAATGGCATCCAGAGCCGGTTGATGATGCTTGGGCAATGTATACCCTAATAGACCATGTTCTGCGCGCTGTTTGAGCGCGTCAAGTATAGGTTCGGCACATCTAAATTCAGTGTCGGCAATCCAGCAAGGCAACACGTCAGTATCTTTATATTTTTCCCACTTGTAAGCAAAGCTGGAAGAGCGGTCTGGTTTTTGGTCAAAATTCATAGCAATCCATGATAATCAATAAAATAAGATACTTAGGCTAAACACTAAAGGCAATTGGCTCCTAAAACGCCTTACTCGAGTGTAAATGCCGCGCGGGTGACAAATATGGTAACACTTTGAACTGAGAGTTTAAGCTGTTCCACATGATTTTCTGAACGTCATGCCAAAAATAGTCCGGTAAAACATGTCTACACTTAGCCTAAATTGGTTTAAAATGAACGTTGGATGGTTTCTTACCCAACTCTGGGTTCAATAGTAAGCAGGTGCACTATTTCTTCATCAGTTTTAATTACAGGCTATGCTAGCGGGCTCGGCAAAGAGTTAGCTAAGCAATATCTGGCAAAAGGCTTTAGCCTCTTATTAATCGATATTAGAGCTGACGTGGAATTTCAGCAAGCCTTGCAGAATGAGGCAAGCATGCAGCAAAAAGTGAGCTTTTTGCATGCCGACATTTGTGAACCTTCCACACTCAAGCAGCAACTCGATTTTGCAGTGCGCAAATTCGGCCAAATTGATGTTTGTATTCACTGCGCCGGTATTTTGGTATCAAAACCCTTCATGCATATATCAAACGACGAATTCCAGCACGTTATTGATGTCAACGTGATCGGCACTCGTAACCTTGTTGCGGCGGTCATTCCGCACCTAGACAATGGTGCACAATTGGCCTTAGTCGCTTCCATGGCCGGTTTTAGCGGCGTTTATGGGTACTCTGCCTATGGTGCATCTAAATACGCAGTTATTGGATTAGGTAAGGCCCTGCAGTTTGAATTAAAACCCTTAGGCATCGACGTTAGCTTAATCTGTCCGCCAACAATAGATACGCCGATGGTGCAGACTGAAGCTAAGACTATTCACCCCGCCACAAGAGCATTGAAGAATATGGCTGGCACCTTAGACCCGAGTGATGCTTGCAGACAAATCATTCAAGGCCTCGAGAAGCGAAAATCACTTATCATTCCGGGTAAACAAGCAAAAATGGTGTACTACTCACAACGGTTCTTACCGTCGTCGCTGATTCATAAAATAAGTGAATATTTAGTATCCAAAAGCAGCTAGGTTGGAAAGGGTCTGAGACTTTCAACTGCCTTTTAATTTTGTGAACTGCGAACATAAAAAAACGCCTGCTTTTACAAGCCGGCGTTTTGCAGATATCAGCTAATTAAGCTAGAGGCACTAGCTTTCTTTCGACTTAGTGCGAGAATCACGCTTACGTTCGTTTTCAGATAACAACTTTTTACGCAATCTTACGCTCACTGGCGTGACTTCAACGAGTTCATCGTTATCAATAAATTCAAGCGCTTGCTCAAGAGACATTCTCACAGGTGGCACTAGAGTTTGTGCTTCATCAGTTCCAGAGGCACGTACGTTAGTTAACTGCTTACCTTTTAGTGCATTTACAGTAAGGTCATTTTCACGACTATGAATGCCGATGATCATTCCTTCGTAAACCTCAACACCGTGACCTATAAACAAACGACCGCGCTCTTGTAAGTTAAACAATGCGTTAGTCAATGCTTTGCCCGGTGCATTTGCAATCAATACGCCGTTCTTACGTTGACCAATATTGCCACCCTTATGCGGACCATAATGATCAAATGTATGATATAGCAAGCCTGAGCCCGAAGTCATTGTCATAAAATCAGTTTGGAAACCAATTAAACCCCGGCTTGGGATGGTAAAGTCCATACGAATACGACCAAGTCCATCAGGAGACATATTAGTCAGTTCCGCTTTACGCAAACCTAACTGCTCCATTAGCGAGCCTTGATGTTGGTCTTCGCAATCGATAGTGAGCGTTTCAAACGGTTCCATTAACTTGCCGTCTTCTTCTTTTAAAATAACTTCTGGACGTGATACTGCTAATTCGTAACCTTCACGACGCATATTTTCAATCAATATGCCCAAATGTAATTCACCACGACCCGATACGCGGAACTTGTCAGGGTTGTCAGTTTCTTCAACACGCAACGCAACGTTATGAATAAGTTCATTTTGCAGTCTTTCTAAAATGTTGCGAGAGGTTACGAACTTACCTTCTTTACCTGAAAACGGTGAGGTATTGACTTGGAATGTCATAGTTACGGTTGGCTCATCTACCGATAATGGAGGCAGAGCTTCGACTAAATTTGGATCGCATACCGTGTCTGAAATTTTCAATTCACCTAAACCGGTGATGGCTACTATATCGCCCGCTGAACCTTCATCCACGTCGTCGCGATCTAGGCCAAGATAACCCAATACTTTACTGACCTTACCGTTACGAGTGCCGCCTTTAGCCATCGCAACGGTTACTTGCTGGTTGACTCTTACTTTACCGCGTTTAATACGACCTACGCCAATAACACCCACATAGCTGTTGTAGTCGAGCTGTGAAATTTGCATTTGAAAGCCGCCCTCTGAGTCTGCATCAGGTGGAGCTACTTGTTTTACAATAGTTTCAAACAATGGCGTCATGTCGCTGCTTGGGACGTCAACATCCAGCGATGCCCAGCCGTTCAATGCCGATGCATAAACGACTTGGAAATCTAACTGATCGTCGGTCGCGCCTAAGTTATCAAACAAATCAAATACTTGATCCATAACCCAATCCGGACGCGCGCCAGGCTTGTCAATTTTATTTATTACGACAATTGGTTTTAGACCTTGAGCAAATGCCTTTTGCGTCACAAAACGGGTTTGCGGCATGGGGCCTTCTTGGGCATCAACCAATAGCAATACCGAGTCGGCCATTGACATAACGCGCTCTACTTCGCCGCCAAAATCGGCATGCCCTGGAGTATCTACGATGTTAATGCGGTAGCCGTTCCAGTTAATCGCCGTATTTTTTGCCAAAATGGTAATACCGCGTTCTTTTTCAATATCGTTAGAATCCATCACGCGTTCTTGCGCGTCACCACGATTGGTAAGGGTACCAGACTGCTGAAGCAGCTTATCAACCAAGGTTGTTTTTCCGTGGTCAACGTGGGCGATTATGGCGATATTTCTTAATTGTGCGATAGGGGCAGACATGAATTTACTCTCAAAACAAAAAACGCATCTGTTAACCTCGCTGACATTCAGCAGACTCAGATGCGAAACAATTGGCGGCGGATTGTACAGCTTAATACCGAGCGGCGCTATTTTATTTGCCAAAAAACTCCTTTTTTTTAAGATTTTTGCAAAATATCGCCATGCATTAACAACATGGTAACCTAATCAAGATGTCCAAAGATTTTCAGAAAAAAGTATCTCATATAAAATAATGCACCATAATGATCTAAAGATGCAGACCGCTTGCACCATAACAGTGCTTAATGTGAAGGTGCCGAGTAAGTTTCCTTTTTATTTAATAAATATTTCATACACTTACAATTTAATAGTAGATGGCATGAATATGGCTTATAGTTGGGCAAGGTGCGCCTTAAGATCCGTTTCGCCCAACATGCTTTGAAGATGGAAGCGCTACACCAAGGATCTGCGTATTCACTGACGGAACACCTAATTCAATAGGATCTGCACAACATACTTTTTGGAGGACAATATGTCAATTGAGTCGGCATTAGAACTAATTAAAGAAAGCGAAGCGAAATTCATCGACTTGCGCTTTACCGATACAAAAGGAAAGGAACAACACGTTTCTATTCCTGCGCACCAAGTCAACGATGGGTTTTTTGAAGACGGCAAAATGTTCGATGGTTCATCGATTGCCGGATGGAAAGGTATTAACGAGTCTGACATGGTACTGATGCCTGACCCCTCAACCGCGGTATTAGACCCGTTTGCGGAAGAAACGCAAATCAACATTCGTTGCGATATTTTAGAGCCAACAACCATGCAAGGCTACTCTCGTGACCCGCGCTCAGTTGCCGCTCGCGCTGAAGAATATCTTAAATCTACCGGCATCGGTGATACGGTGTTGTTTGGCCCAGAGCCAGAGTTTTTTATGTTTGACGACGTTAGGTTCCATACTGACATGGCTGGTTCGTTCTATGCGATCGATGCTGAAGAAGCAAAATGGAACTCAGGTGCAGAATACGACGGCGGTAACATGGGTCATCGCCCTGGCGTTAAAGGTGGATATTTCCCAGTTCCTCCAGTCGATTCAGCACACGATATTCGCGCAGCTATGTGTATGGTTATGGAAGAGATGGGTTTGACCGTTGAAGCGCATCACCACGAAGTAGCAACCGCTGGTCAAAACGAAATCGCTTGTTTGTTCAATACGATGGTCAAAAAAGCCGATGAAATTCAAATCTATAAGTATGTTGTGCATAACGTCGCGCATGCCTATGGAAAAACTGCAACCTTCATGCCCAAGCCACTTGTGGGCGACAACGGTTCTGGTATGCATTGTCACCAGTCTATTAGTAAAGACGGCAAAAATATTTTTGCGGGCGACAAGTATGCAGGCATGTCTGAAGAGGCATTGTTTTATATTGGCGGCATCATCAAACATGCTCATGCAATCAATGCATTCGCAAACGCATCAACAAACAGCTACAAACGTTTAGTGCCAGGATATGAGGCTCCGGTAATGTTGGCATACTCTGCCCGTAACCGCAGCGCATCAATTCGCATTCCATACGTTACTAGCGATAGAGCACGCCGCATCGAAGTTAGATTCCCTGACCCTACTGCTAACCCTTATCTTGCATTCACAGCAATGTTAATGGCTGGCATCGACGGTATAAAGAACAAGATCCATCCCGGTGAATCTATGGATAAAGACTTATACGATTTACCCCCAGAAGAAGCGGCTGGTATTCCTAAAGTTGCAAGCTCCTTAGAGCAAGCTCTTTCTGCGCTGAATGAAGACCGCGCTTTCCTTACCGTTGGTGGCGTAATGACCGACGAGATGATTGATGCCTACATCGCGCTTAAATCGGAAGAAGCTGAAAGAATTAACATGACTACTCATCCACTTGAGTTCGACATGTATTACAGCTGCTAAGCTTGCCGTTATAGGTAAAAGTGAAGCAAACTATCGAAAGCCTGCCTACGCAGGCTTTTTTTTAAGCAAAAATCCAGTAAACTGCCGATAACCACATTAGCGGTGGAAAATTTGGAGAAGTATCATGCGCAGTCTTTTATTGTTAATGTTGTTATTTGTCGCCTTAAGTGTAATTGCTCAAGGTAAGATCTATCAGATTGTGAATGAAGACGGCAGTATCAGCTTTTCAGATACCCCCTCGCCAGGCGCCCAAGAAATTGAGTTAAGTTCTAACATGACCACCATGCAATCAGCACCCATTGTTGCACAAACGCCAGCGCCACAAGTTCGCCCTAGCGTTAACTATACGCTTTCCATACTGAGTCCAGCACCTGAAGCAACTATTCGCGATAACGACGGAAGAGTCAGGATCAGCGCTCAAATCCAACCAAAAACCACAGGGAAATATCTATTAAATTTTGCTGGGCAACAACACACCTCTACTTCTGGGGTATTTATGCTGGAAGGCATCGATCGTGGCGCCCATACCTACAGCATGTCATTTAGCACCAATAGGGGCAAGGTTATTGCATCTACTGATGAAAGGACAGTGTATTTGCATCAGGCATCTGTATTGATTCGAAACTCTAACAACTAAATATTATATATATCAGGTAGTTAGAGTTTCAGCACAGCGCTATTGCGCAAGTTAGTCGATTCAGTCACAATGCCACATAATGATGCTTTGCACTAAACTAGTGCGTCAGGCGTAGGCAATGTCACCTAAAAACATTACAATAGATTTACACAAGCTTATTCATGCAATGAAGACTGCCGTTATTGTGGTAGATGCAGATCTGTATGTGTGCTACATCAATGAAGCGGGTTTAAACCTATTAGAAAGCGGCATTACTCAAATCAAAGAGCGACCATTAGACGATTTTTTTGTAGCTGAAAGTTTTAATCGTGAGCGCTATACCGTTGCTTTTACTCATAGCGAAGAATTTAGCGAGTCAGAGCTACAGCTATGTTTTAAAGACGGCCGCAGCATGATGGTCGACCTACAGGCAAGCTTACTAGACCCTCAGAGCAACGAACATTTATTAATTGAAATATTGCCCATTGACAAACAGCGTAAAATTTCACAAGAAACCCAGCAATATGCCCAACAGATGGCGGCTAGAGAGCTCATTCGCGGGCTTGCCCATGAGATCAAAAACCCGCTTGGCGGCATTCGAGGTGCAGCGCAGCTTCTGAGTAAAGAACTTACCAATCCTGCTCACAACGAATTCACCGATATGATTATCGACCAAGCGGACCGTCTTAGAGCGCTTGTTGACCGGCTATTAGGACCAAATTCACGGCCACAAAAACGCATATGCAATCTGCATGAAATTATAGAAAAGGTGCGCTCAGTGGTCGTCGCTGACCTTTCGTATTCAATTCATATCGAGCGTGACTATGACCCGTCGATTCCTGATATTTACGCTGACCCAGATATGCTTCAGCAGACCTTATTGAATATAGCGCGCAACGCAAGCCAAGCGCTCAAGTCGTCTAAGGCTGAGCATCCCGTAATTGGATTTAGAACCCGCATAGAGCGCCAATGCGTGATTAAGGGCAAACGTCACAACTTATGTGCTCTGATCAGCATTGTAGACAATGGCCCCGGCGTACCTCCAGAATTAAAAGACACCTTGTTTTACCCGATGGTTACCAGCAAACGCAAAGGCTCAGGACTTGGGCTTTCGATAGCACAAACCCTAGCTGACCACCATGAGGGCAAAATTGATGTAGAAAGCTTTCCTGGATACACCGAATTCACCCTGCATCTTCCGATTTTAACAAAGGATGAAACTCATGATTGAACCTGTTTGGATTGTCGATGACGATAGCTCGATTAGATGGGTCTTAGAAAAAGCATTAAAAACTGCATCTATAGGCTGCATGAGTTTTGACAATCCAGAGGATCTCTTACTGCAAATTGAATCTGGGCGAGCACCGCAGGTGATCATATCTGATGTGCGCATGCCACAAATGGATGGAATGACCCTTTTAGAGGAAGTACATCACCACTATCCGGAACTGCCCGTGATCATCATGACCGCGCACTCTGATTTAGACAGTGCAGTAAATGCCTATCAAGGCGGTGCATTTGAATATCTACCTAAGCCATTTGATATTGATGAAGCAATAGAACTGATCAAGCGCGCCCTTGAACACGCCAGTGAAACCACTCGCACTCGCAGCTCCGAAATTTTGAATCCAAGCAAAGAAATCATCGGCGAAGCCCCAGCTATGCAAGAGGTATTTAGAGCGATTGGTAGACTATCGCGCTCATCTATTAGCGTGCTGATAAATGGTCAATCGGGCACTGGTAAAGAGCTCGTAGCGCAAGCCTTGCACAAACATAGCCCAAGATCTAAAGAAACGTTTGTAGCCCTAAATATGGCTGCCATCCCAGCCGATTTGGTTGAGTCTGAATTATTTGGTCATGAAAAAGGGGCATTTACCGGCGCTCAAAATGCACGGCAAGGTCGTTTTGAACAGGCCAATGGAGGCACCCTATTTTTAGATGAAATTGGCGACATGCCAATTGATGTACAAACACGTTTACTGAGAGTATTGGCCGACGGTCAATTCTATCGAGTCGGTGGCCACAACCCAGTATCAGTAGATGTACGAATTATTGCGGCGACTCACCAAAATTTAGAAAAAAGAGTAGCGGAAGGAAAATTTAGAGAAGACTTATATCATCGCCTCAACGTTATTCGAATTCATATTCCCTCACTCAATGAACGCCGCGAAGACATCCCTTTACTGGCTAATCACTTTCTTGCCAAAGCCTCTAAAGAGCTTGGGGTTGAAATGAAGGTTTTGTCAAAAAGCACAGTTGTCAGACTGACCGAATTAGCTTGGCCTGGCAATGTAAGGCAGCTTGAAAATACCTGCCGCTGGCTCACCGTCATGGCAAGTGGACAAGAAATTTTACCTCACGACTTACCTCCGGAATTGACCACCACCAATGCCGATGTTGAGCGTGCTAGCAAAGTGGATGACTGGACAGTGCTACTCTCAAACTGGGCCGACAAGCAGTTAATTGCCGGCAAGAGTGATATTTTAGATGAGGCGCAAATAGACTTTGAGCGTATCTTGCTAAATTGTGCCCTCAAACATACTCAAGGGCACAAACAAGAGGCAGCAAAACGTTTGGGCTGGGGCAGAAATACCCTTACCCGTAAATTGAAAGAACTGGACATCGACGACTAGGTGCTGATACGTCAGCATCTAGTGGTCAGGATTCGCGTGGTCGACTTTTGCGAGTGTAAAATAAAATGTAGTGCCCATTCCTAGGTCACTGGTCACCTCAAGCTGCCCATCAAATAGCTCCACCAGCTTTTGACTAATTGCTAGGCCTAAGCCTACGTGAGTATTTGAATCGCGTTCGGTGTTGCTGGCCTGATAGCGAGCATCAAAAATACGTTGCAGTTCTTCTTTGGCAATACCTACTCCAGAGTCAATGACACTTAGACCCACTCTATTCCCTGCATCAGTAATCAGCATTTCTATTCGGCCACCTTCTGGTGTATGTCGAATTGCATTTTCAATAAGGTTGGTGAGTATTCGCTCTAGTTTTTCGATATCTGCTGTTACATAGGTTTGAGCAGCTCGAACCTTAACGTGTATCTGGATATTCTTATCTTTACTCTTTATCGCAAACTTTGCCGCAATGTCATGCAAGAGCTCGTTCAATAAAAAAGACTCTAACTTCATTTTTACGTGGCCACTTTCCAAATAAGCCAGTTCAAATATCTGGTCAATTAGACGCTTAAGGTTATGCAAATTTTTAAGCGAAATATCAATAAAGCGCTTTTGCTCCTGAGCTGAAAGGTCTTGACCTCTTATCGCTAGGGTCTCAATGAAGCCCTGTAAATTTGCCAATGGTGTTCTAAGATCGTGACTTAAATCGGTTAGCAAGGAGCGCCGCTGACCGTCCGTTTGTTTAATCAATTGCCATTGCTTATCAATATGCTTTAACATTTCGTTAAATGAAAATCCTAAGCGTTGAACTTCATTTCGAGAGTCGTTCTTCCACGGCTGCAAAATCACACCGGATGCTGCTAAATTAAAACCACTTGCCCTGAAGATATCCATATCATCACTCAGACGCTTCAAGGGTGCGGTTAACAAACGAAACAACAATAGCAATGCGAATAATAAAAATACTAAGCCCGCCAAAATGATCATAGCAAATTGTTGAACGCCTTTACTGCGCTGAATTCCCTCAATAATAGAGTCATATTCCTCGCCGCCAATAATGATATACAAATATCCCTGCAGCTTTTCGCCATCAAACACCGGTGCTGCCGAAAAAATCTTAGTATTTTTCTCTGACTTAGGATCTTCTCCATAAAGGGGAAGCTGGCTTGAATCGTCAATAAGATTCTTGATCGGGCTAAGGTCAATTTGCTTTTTTATGAGCGTTCCAGGTTCAGCAGAGTAGCTAAGAATGTCGCCTTGCGGCCCTAAAAAATAGAACTCAAAACTAGGCCCTAATATCATTAGTGTATGGAACAAACCTTTTAAAGCGTCATAATCATAAACGCCAGTTTTCAAAAGTGGATTGTCATTGGCCAAATGCGCAGCTAACTCTAAATGCAGCCGCTGTTCACCTTCACGTTGAATAGCCGTTTGTAAATAACTCGATGCGGCCGCAAGCAAGGCGATTACCAAAAAGAAACCAGCCACCAATGACACCGCTAAACGCTGGTAAAAGCATAAAGTAGGAATACGCATATATTAGCCTTGCTGCTTATTAAACTTATATCCGACACCCCAAACCGTTTGCACATATTCAGGTTGAGTAGCGTCTTTTTCTATTTTTGATCGCAGCCGGTTTATATGAGAATTGACGGTATGTTCGTATCCGCAGTGTTGATAGCCCCACACTGATTCAAGCAGTTGAGCACGAGAAAAAACCTGATTGGGGTGTCGCATTAAATGAAATAGAAGGTCAAACTCGGTAGCCGTGAGGTCAATAGGCTGATTATCATGCAAGACTTTGCGAGTTTGTTTTACTATTTTAATCGCCCCACATTCGATAGTGTCTGAAGGGCTTTGTTGCTGTTGATGCGCTTCTTTTAACAGATTCACTTTTCTAATTTGTGCTCTTACTCTAGCCTGTAGCTCTCGGATACTAAAAGGTTTAGTCATATAGTCATCGGCACCAAGCTCTAACCCAAGGACTCGATCTGTTTCTGAGTTTTTAGCCGTTAACATCAAAATTGCTTGCTCTGGCTTTTGCTCTCTAAGCTGTCGACAAATATCCAAGCCGCCAAGCGATGGCAACATCACGTCTAGTAACACCAGCGAGTATGAGTGATTGAGCGCGGCATCTAATCCACTCTTCCCGTCAGCATGATGGTCCATCTCTAGGCCCAGTTCAGCTAGGTTAACCTGGATAAGCGTTGCAATGTCCATATCGTCCTCTACTACCAATACTGAGTTCGTCATGTTTTTCCTTATTCTTAATCAATGGCCGTCATTGTCATGACCTTTTAATAAAAGACCGGATGCCAGCAATTTTTTATTCAACAGAAATAACATGATGGAATATATTTATCGCGAAAGTATCACGATAAATATATTAATTGGGAATTTGAACCTTAGGTATGACTAGGCAGTTTTAACGTGTAGTGTTTCTGGTGTTTGAGAAAGCGTCAGCCAAATCGGATTATTGGCCGCTAACTCTACCTGCTCCGCCAATATGGCTTCGAGATTTTGTTCGGTCGTCAAGGGGTTAGCAAGCACCACTCTAAATACCGTAATTGGCTGATTATTATAGGCCTCAATTTCAATCCTCGTGCGCGATACAAAAGACTTACCGGCCTCACGCTGCTGTTTTTGAATTGAGACGGTTAATTCATCTAATTGTCCATTAATGTGCTGCTGATATGCACTAGAGCACTCACTGAGAGCCTTCAGTGCAGAGGGTCTTAAGCGGTATGTCAATAGTGACAAAACAGGCGAGGTCATCAGCTCAAAATCAGGATGCTGTGTAATCATTTGGGCAAATGTTTGGGCATGCTCAATAGCGCGGTCGACAAGTAATTCATAGCCGCGACGGCCAAAGATATGAAATGATGAATACACCATCATCGCCATACCGTTTCGAGAACCCTCTAAGGTAGTTGCGCCAAGGTCTTTTGAGCCTTCACGCAATATATATTGTGCATGGTGGCGCACAGCATTGCTTGCCTTTGGATCTTTGAAAATAGCCATTCCAGCTCCCATCGGCACGTACATCTGTTTATGCGCATCTATGGTCACCGAGTCGGCTTTTTCGATACCCTTAAGTTTGTGACGATAGCGGTCAGAAAATAAGGTGGCACCACCCCAGGCCGCATCAACATGAAACCAACAGCCTAACTCTTTGGCCACGTCTGCTAGTTCACAGAGGGGATCTACATGACCGGTTTCGGTTGTCCCTGCGATGCCGACTATGGCAAGTAGTTTATTGCCATCTTGCTGATACGCTTTGCCATACGCAAGCGCTTTTTCAGGCTCCAAAATTTGGCGAGGGCTATCAATGCAAAGCATGTTATCGCGGCCAATCCCCAGCACATCTACGGTTTTACCTAATGAATAATGTCCCCTGCGTGACGACATTAAACCCATATTCTGAATATCATAGTGTCTGTAGGCGGCAGCTAAGCCGGCCTTATTTACACCTGAAAACCCTCGCTGTGGACCAAGTGCTAAATTACGAGCTACCCACAGTGCAGTGATATTAGCAATTGTGCCGCCAGAGCAAAACGCTCCTAAAGAATGTTCTGCGCTATGTAAATACTCTGCGTAAAATTCATCATTTTGTTTATATATGAGATTATGCAGCATCCCTAAGGTCTGACGCTCCAGGGGAGTAAACGCTTTTGACGTCTCAATCTTAACTAAATTCTGATTAAGGCCAACCATCAACTTAGACAAAGGCAAATGAAAGTAAGGCAAGGCAGATGTCATATGCCCTATAAAAGTAGGCGAGTAGGTGTTTACGGAGTGGGCTACAAGCTTATCGAGTAAAGACTCTGCATGACTCGATACAAATTCAGGTGAATCTGGCACGATAGCACTCGAAAAATCTTTTTCGATTTCTTCTAAGGATGTCTTTTTAGTAACAACATGTTGAGACAAAAAGTCGGACACGTTATCTGAGAGATGACGCTCTATTTTTGCTAGTGTAGAGTCATCATGCTCAGGTTTGGTAAAGACCCTAAATAGATGCTCTAAACTGACTTCTGCTTTTGCCAATGAATTAATCCGCCTAATGCCGAGTTCGGCACTTTAACCTAGTTTTATTGAATTTACCAAATCCTGAAATTGTTTTTGCGACCATAATCGCAAAAAACACCCTCAATATGATGTTTTTATTAAAGGGATAAAGAATTCGACTGATAACCTAATATATATGACTACTTAATCAGGATCAGTTTTGCAAGCCCAAGCAGCAAACCGCGGTGTACCGCTAGAAAATATCGTGCCTTTTTATCAGCCTATTTTTGCGCTGGCGAATAAACGAGTTGATCGCTATGAGTGTTTAGCCAGGCTGCTAGATAGCAACCAGCAAATTGTTTTACCAAATGAGTTTTTATATATCATTGAGAGTAATCACGACACCGCCGACATGACCTCACGCATCCTAGAGTTGTCTAGAGCCTATTGTTGTCCGCGACAAATGAGCTGGTCGATAAATCTGTTTGCTGAGGATTTAGACGACAAGCCCTTGCTGGCCAATATTGAGGCTTTGTGTAAAGACAGTTCCAAAGGCCTCTGCGGAATTGATCTACACTTTGACTGCATTAAAGACAATTTATTAGTGCTGAGCACACTCAGCAAGCGCATCCCTAATTTACACATTACAGTCGACGAAATTGATGAATGGGGTGATTCACTCTACTCGGTGATTGCAAGCGGCGTAGACGCGATTAAAATAAAATCCAGTTTGATTAAGCAACACGCCAAAACGAAAAACGGCAGAGAATTGATTACCAAGTTCAAACTCTATTGCCAAACCCATAACTGCAAGCTAATTGCCGAACACATTGAAGATGCAGAGAGCCTAGCGGCAGTCAAAGAGATGGAAATACTATATGGGCAAGGTTTCTATCTATCGCATCCAGTGCCTAAAGTTGTAGCCGTCCATAGCAATTGATTGGACTGTGCATATTTACGTTCGAAAGGGGTTATTGGCGGTTGTTCACGACTGGGCGAAAGGCCTTCAATTTTCATATCAATATCAAAGACTTTAGCTGCCAAGACAAATTCTTCTAAATATAGTTTCCAATTTGAACGTAGCTCTATATTTGCGCAGCACGCTATAATATTTGAAAATACCGCGCTGCCATGCCATCGCTTACCCAGTTGTGCCTTTTTTGGGTACGGATTAGGGTACAAGATATATTGTTTGCACAAACGCCACTGAATGGTTCTTGCTGAATGATTTAAGTAGTTATCAAGTAAGCGCCAAAAGTCGTTTAAATCTGCTTGCAGAACTAAATAGTTGCAGATGAGTGCAGAGTTAGCAACGCCACTGTCGCCAGAGCAATTGCTTTTTGCATCGATATTTTGAAGGGACGGCTCTTCAGAGCTTAACTTATCAGCTCTTAATTTATGAGAATAATGTGCATGCTTTTGTAATCTTGCTATCGACTTATCAACACCAATAACACGGGCCTGAGGATATTCTTGGGCGATATTCAGTGTACTTTCGCCAACACCACAGCACGCATCAAGAATTACATCCCCTTTCCAGTCACTTAGCCAAACAATAGCCTCATCGAATGCTGCTTGTGTATGCATCGCAATTGGACGCTTAAAAACACTGACTCGATGCTTGTTAACTACTTTCAACAGGTCCTCATGAGGACCTGTTTGCGTACTTTCGACGGCTCTCGCTTGCTGCGACATCTAAGAGCGTATCCCAACGCCTTTCTTCAGCAATCGATAGGCAACAGAAAATAACACCACATTAAATGCGATCAACAGTGCCAAAGAGACCATGTAGTTTACGTCTGACACACCTAAAAACCCATACCTGAAACCATTCACCATATAGACAATAGGATTAGCCTGACTGACAGTTTGCCAAAACTCCGGCAATAGCGTGAGAGAATAAAATACGCCGCCTAAATAGGTCAACGGAGTTAACACAAAAGTAGGAATGACACTTATGTCATCAAAGGATTTTGCATAAATACCGTTGATCAAGCCAGCGGTCGAAAAAAGAGTCGAGGTCAGTATCAAGGTGATTACAATGACGAGAAAATTGTGTATTTTAACATCGACAAAAAAAGTCGAAACAATCGTGACGATAATACCAATAAGCATAGCCCGGGCAACACCGCCGCCCACAAAGCCCATAATAATCACCCATGTTGGCACTGGCGCGACTAAGAGCTCTTCAACATTACGCTGAAATTTAGCGCTAAAAAACGAAGACGATACATTCGAATAGGAGTTGGTAATGATAGACATCATGATCAAACCAGGCACAATAAATTCCATGTAGCTAAAGCCACCCATGTCACCAATGCGTTTACCAATCAAGTTGCCAAAAATGACAAAATAAAGCGACATCGTAATCGCCGGTGGCACTAGGGTTTGAACCCAAATCCGTAAAAACCGCGTGCACTCTTTTATCCAAATTGTTTTTAAGGCAACGAAATTTCGTGAACTCATAGGGCTGCCTCTTTCGCCTTAGATTTGCCCGACTCCATTAAGCGCACAAACAACTCTTCAAGCCGATTCGACTTATTACGCATACTCATCACGTTTACATTTTGCTTTGAGAGTTCTTCAAACACTGGGTTTAAACCAGATGCCTTTGGCACGTCAACCTCAAGGGTTTGTTCGTCGGTGGCGCGAGAAACAAACTCAGGAATGTTTACCGATGATGCTCCACCAGCCAAATCAAATATGAAAGTTTCGACATTCAATGTAGCTAGTAAAGCTTTCATACTAGTATTTTCAACAATAATGCCTTTATCGATAATGGCAATATTGCGACACAGCATTTCGGCTTCTTCTAAGTAGTGAGTGGTCAAAATAATAGTAATACCCTGTTGATTTATCTCTTTCAGAAAGAGCCACATTGAGCGGCGCACTTCAATATCAACTCCTGCGGTGGGCTCATCCAAAATCAACATTTTAGGCTCATGCATAAGCGCTCGTGCAATCATCAAACGGCGCTTCATGCCCCCTGATAGCTCCCGAGCACTCGCATTTCGTTTATCCCAAAGCTCAAGTTGTTTTAGATACTTTTCGGCCCGAGTTTTCGCAATATCTCGAGGCACGCCATAGTACCCGGCTTGATTGACAACAATCTGCATTAAGGTTTCAAATTGATTAAAATTAAACTCTTGAGGTACCAAACCAATACACGACTTTGCCTCTACTTCGTCGGCAACAGAATCAAAACCAAACACACTTACACTGCCTGCAGACTTGTTGACTAAGGAGCAAATAATACCAATGGTGGTAGATTTACCCGCGCCATTCGGCCCTAGTAATGCAAAGAAGTCTCCTTGCTCCACGCTAAGGTCAATTCCTTTTAACGCAGAGACTCCACCGGCATAGGTTTTTTCAAGCCCTTTAATGTCGAGTGCTTTCATGTATTTCTCTTATTTGAATGTACAACGGATTATTGATTTTGAAGATAAACGTTAGCTTGGCTCGCTAAGTGTGTAAGTATAACATTGTCTTAAAACATGCGCATATAACTATTGGCTATGATGCATACGTGACTGGGTTCGCAAAAATGTTTGCTGAATAATATATGCATCGGCACTCGCGCGATGACGAACAAGACCGGAGGTTTCAACTATCGCCAGTTTCTCTGCATCCCATATCGACATTTGAGATTCAGTTAACACCATTTCAATCGCCGAAATACTAAAGGCCATCGGCACAGCCGACTGTGCATAAAGCTTTACTAACCACGGATGGTCAACCACCCAAGCGTCTGAATATAAGGTCATGTCTCTAGCAAACTCGTTCAGCGCCAAACAAACCGCGATGGGTTCCTCACCGTTCTCTGTTAACTCTTGATAACTAATACCGTGGATTTTCTGAGCATCGGTATCCCAAAACTGCCACTGGGAAAAGGGTTTAATTAGTTTACAAAAACGTCGCCCATCCGGCAGAACAACACCAATTTCGATGGGGTAGCTATCCACACCAAAGCCACTGGCTTCGACATCAACTATGGCAGGAAGAGGTTTGACTGGAATAATTCTAACTACTGTTTTGTTTTAAGCATCTACATAGTGTAGCGTGGTTTAAGCAACTTACCAGCGACGCGACACGATCACTAAGCTTACCTAATACAAATTCAGCTCGATATCGTGCAGTTTGAGTAACACTAGCTGAAAAATTTTTGGTCGCTAGTTGGTGAGGTTTTAAAAAAATATTGATAACATTACCCACGGTCATACAGACACCATTATCGACAAACTGGAGTGCCATGCAAGAAGATAGATTTGTGGACCCGCGGCTACAGGCGCGCGAAGCGATGTTTCAACAACTACACCTAAGCACCTTTGAAACCATGGGGTATGCTCGTGCTATACAGCAACTGGTTGAAGAATCAGGATGCGACATCGAAGCTGACAATACCGATCTTTTACAATTACTTAGAGACTATGAAGTTACTAAGAATTTGTCACAAATTAGCGAATCTCATTTGGAAGCACTATGCGAGCAGACCGACCAATTGGTCAAATCAAAAAGCATCGCAAATGCTAACTTAGCCCAGCTCTGCGCGGCGGCAAGCAGTGCACTTAATCACTGGCGGATATTATCTGAAATCCCCGTCGATTTGCGAGAGAAAGAACAGGTTACTAAAGCGCTCAAAGAAAAATTTCAACATCATATGAACACTTGGGAATATATTCTAAAAGACCTTCTATAGCTCTTGGCGATCATAGCAAAGAGCCTCTACTTTGAGATAAAAGTAGAGGCTCTTTTAGTGATTATTAATTACCTAGTGGCAGCGGCACCTGCGTTATTCGAGCGCACATCAACTTTGTGAATAATGTTATCGATAGATAAACGACCGGCACCAGACACTGCAATTGAGACTGAAATAGCCATCAAAGACAAGCCAAATGCGTAACCATTATTGGCCATAAACAAGCCATTAGGTAGATGCACCGTTACAATAGCTACAAGCATTGCAAAGGCCAAGGCGATTGCAGCGGGGCGGGTCAATAAACCCACAATTAATAGCAGGCCACCAAAGAATTCTGCACTGCCAGCCATTAGTGCCATTAAATAACCAGGTGCTAAACCAATGGACGCCATCCACTGACCAGTCCCTTCTAGACCATAGCCACCGAACCAGCCAAATAGTTTTTGAGCGCCGTAAGCAGCAAATATAACACCTGCGGCGACACGCAAGGCCAATGGGGCAAAAGATGAGTTTTTGACAAAAGCCTGTGAAAGTAATGTGTTCATTTTAATATCCTCAATGTGTGGGTGAATAAGCTTATTGCTAAGCGATGAGATTACTATACACCCAGAAATTGAAATAAAAATGGCATTAAATCGCGCTTTCCTTTCTATTTTTTAGAATCTTTGCCTTTTTGCGGAACGTTATGCTGTGTCAGCAATCGTTTTTCACGTCTGCGCCACATGACCTTAGCGAGCTTTTTCATACTGACGGTCGTGTCTTGTTCATCAACAATTTCAACTCCCAATAAGCTTTCTAACAAGTCTTCAAGGGTCAGGATCCCCTCAAGCCCGCCATATTCATCTACCACTAGAAGCACATGCACTCGCGAATTTAGGAAATGATCAAATGTTGATGCTAAGGGCATGTCGCCTAGTAGAGTAACCATGGCTTTATTGAATTCAGCCAGTTTCAAATCGCCCTCACCTTTTGCGGCAGCGATCAAGATATCTGCTTTTAGCACATAACCAGTAATGTGTTCACTGTCTGAATTTTCAAAGATAGGGATCCGCGAAAACGGATTATTGGGGTGTTTCTCAACGAAATCGTTTACGGTGGTCTGGTCTGATAGAGAAAACACGACCGTTCTGTGCGTCATCGCATCTTTAATTTTTAGGTCATGGAGGCTCAGCAGGTTTTGTAAAAAGGTAGCCTCCTGTTGCGCTAACTGACCTTCTTTGCCCGATAACTCAGCCATGGCTAATAATTCACTTCTACTCAAGCCCTTTAACGGACTTTCTTCGGTGAAACCACTGGTTAGCATTTGCGACATTTTCACAAACGGATAGAGAGCGTATATCAGGTACTTTAAGAAATAGGCAGTAACCGGTGCAAGAGAGCGCCAAAAGGTTGCGCCTAAGGTCTTTGGAATAATTTCAGAGAACACCAGAATAAGTAATGTCAGCACCGCCGAAATCAAGCCTAAATAAGCATCACCAAAAACACTGGCGGCTTGCGCACCTGCACCCGCTGCACCCATAGTGTGTGCAATAGTATTTAAAGTAAGGATAGCGGCTAAAGGCTTATGAATATCGGTGGTTAGCTGAGATAAAAGCTTACCCGACGGACGGCCTTCTTTTTCAAGGAGTGAAATATAAGCTTGCGATACACTTAAAATAACGGCTTCGGCAATAGAGCATAAGAACGAAAAGATTAACGCGATCGATACGTATATTAACAGCAAACCCATGTGGTTTGTTTACCTTAGAAACACTAATAGGCTGTCATTATATCACAGGCACACCAAGGGTGAATTCACTCAATCAATAATTTTTTACGACAGCTCAAATCGAAGGGCTATTAGACTACGCTAGACTAGCCTTTCAATATTTTACGGCCGCGGCTTTCTCATAAATAAATACACAAAAACGCTTGCAGCCAAGGTCATAATCAACACATCGGCACTCACATTGAGCTCTATTTTAAAATAGTTGGGATCAATAAATTCGAACATTACTAGCGCGTACACGCAAGCCAGAGCAATAAAAAAGACTCTAAACAAAAGACGAGAAAGTTGCACTTTACTACCTATATTTATGGTCCAAGATGACGCTTCTTGGATTGTTATAATTGTGCGAGGTTTGTGCGTCAATTTTTTGACGACCGGAGTGTGCGTTAAGTTCATTAAAATTTCAAGCGCTTTTATAAAAATAGTGAAATTACTTATTTGTTGCATCTATCTAGCCACGAATAACGTTGATAACCACGTGATTGTCATCAAACTCTATGTCGCAAGTTACTAAATTGAGGGTGAATTTGCTGCTCACGTATATCTGCGTTAGATTATTTATGTTGAGCTCCTCGAACTCTAAAAATGTGCCCGTATTTAGCTGTCGAATGACGTCTTTCTTTAAAACGCCTGCATGAAAATTTCCACATAGAGCAATAATTTCTTTACGTGCTTCATTCACCGTGATGCCGCAAGCAACGATACTCGTCAAGATAAACAGTCCGCTTATAAACCTTAGAAGGAGTTTGTTTGTCGTCATAAATTACTCGCCAACCTGTCAGTTTTCAGAGCTTATAGATTGAGATACTGGTGATTTGAGCTTAATCACGATAAGCACGCCGCCTAGCACCATTACCGAAGCCAACGATAAATGCAGGGTGAGCGCTTCATTTACCAGCACAACTCCTCCTAAACCGGCAATGATTGGCACACTTAGCTGAGCTACCGCCGCATGCATCGACGTTAACTTAGGTAAAACCGAATACCAAACCGCATACCCAACCCCCGAAGCAAAGGCCCCTGATGCAACTGCCAACGCGAGACCGTGTAGGCTAAATGCAATCTGCGAGAAGCTCAGCGCTAGCAATAAAGCCACAAACACCGTGCTGCGTAAAAAATTACAAGCAGTATCGGCGAGCGCATCGGTGCTGCTTTTGCCTAAAATTGAGTACACACCCCAAGCCAGGCCAGCCAGCATCATAAGCGCAGCGCCCAGCATAGACGGTGTTGAAATGCTGGGCCAAAGTAAATACACCAAGCCAACTAGGGCTAGGAGCAATCCACTCCATTGGTACTCATTAAAACGCTCCCCTTTGTATAAACCAAAGGCAATCATCGAAAGCTGCACGCTGCCAAATAGAACAAGTGCACCACTGCCAGTATCGAGCTGCACATACGCGTACGAAAAACCGAGGGCGTAAATAAATAACGCAAATGCGCCTAACCAGGAGCCTTTTGCCAGCAACTTTATTGCAGAGCGCCCCTCGTGCTTTTCTCTAATCAATAAAATGAGTACCAGCGTTACTGCCCCCGAAACCAATCGCACAATGGTAAACCCACTTGGATCAATTTCTCCAGATGCCAAGGCTAAACGGCATAGCACCGAATTAGCAGCAAAGGCGACCAGAGCCAGTATTAAATAAAAATACACCCCGGTATCAGTCAATCGACTGAGCCCGATTTTATTTGTCACAGTAAATATTCATAAAGGTTATTGCTAGCCCCATAAAGTTCGATAGTTCTTTTAAATTCAAAGCCTAATTTATCTAAAAGGTGGTTAGAACGATTATTATTTGGCAAGGTTATGGCCAAAACCGCGCTTAGAGAGTTTTGCTCAATTGTCGTATTGAGGACAGATTTGCTTGCTTCAAAAGCATAGCCTTTTGCACAAAACTCGGGCAAGAATGCATAGCCTAAATCAGGGTGCTCAAGCTCGTTTCGTTTCAGCAAACCGCACATACCGATAGGAACCATACCGTGTTTTAAACTAACTAAATTCAAACCAAAACCAAAGCCCTGATAACTGGCCATTGGACCCTCTTTTAGATATGCAATGGCGTCAATATGCGAGCGCACATTTTTATCGCCTATGTTTTGAATAAAAGACGAATCGTTTAGCAAGCAAATAATAAACGCCGCATCCGCTACTTTAAACTCTCGCACAACTAGCCGCTCGGTTTCGCATACAATATTCATAATACGGCGCTCAACAACATAAAAATAAAATAAAGCATGCTTACTACAAGTTCTCGGTAAGCATAACCTTTACTCCATTAAAATTTGAGAATAAGGCTTCGTGAGCCGACTTTGAAAAAGTATCTGTTCTTTTAGGATATTGAGCAATCCATTCAATTAACATACTCAAGTTTTGGTCTTGCGCTTGTTTTGAGGGATATTTATGTCTCTCCCAGGGTCTGCTCTTTGCATTTTGGATGCATAAATCTACTTCGAGGTTCATGAATATTGCTTCTGAAGCAAGATTCGCTGCCATCTCAAGGAGGTCGGTATAGCAGCCTTCAATCACCCATGAGTCGTTGCTAGCATCAAATTCGGCAAGTGCCTTTTGTGATTCATCTAGCGCTTTTCTTTCAGGCGGCATGCTTGGCTGCCAGGCAATCGTATCTAAATCTAAGTGCGCCAGACCTTCAGCTTTTAGTTTTTTGGCCAGAGTAGATTTGCCAGAGCCTGAATTTCCAAAAATGATGACTTTTCTCATACTACCCCTGGGCCTTGCAACAACACCAATGCCATGTTAACAAATCACGAATGAGTAAGTTACTCGCCTCTGTTGATGAGCGCAATTTTACCTCTAACACGTTGCCCTCGCATTTTTTCACACCAGTATTTATAAGGATGATACACCACGGCAGCACCTATCAGTGAAAATATGAAACCCATAAACCCATACATTAAACTAGCAAACCAAAACATCGCATTGGGGTTTCCGTTACCCTCATAGGCAGCGAATGAAACTACAAAGTGAAAAGTAATAGCAAAAGTAATTGCTGCGCCAAAACAAACCCAAATTGCAATTGTCATAAATGAGAAGAAATTAAGCTGAATTCGTGCTTCATCACCGAAGGTTTCTGAAACTTCCATATTAGTGGGCTCTCTTTGTTATCAAGCATTTGGATAAGCCGCAAATCGCTGCGATATCCGCAAAAACGCCGGCAATCAGTGATTTGCTATATATCATCTTCTGCGACCGTATAAGAAAAGGTTAATCTACAGTCAATGTACTTAAGCATTCGATTGACCAGATTTGGAACATCAACGATATTTGAATCCAAATCCGAAAATACAGAAATAAACAAATCACAGTCGTCGATTTTTAACTGTTGACGTATAAAAAAATGCACAATATCTTCTAAGTTATCGTCCATTAGAGTGACACATCCGACATAACAGTCGTTTTTAAAATGCTTGCTTTGAGACGCCCCTATAACTTCCCTCTCAAGAGTCAATGCTTGTAGCTTATTCAAGCTAAGAAAACGAATACTTGCTTTTGCTAAATTAGTCGAATCACCCATTCAATTCTCAGTGCCTTATCAGCTCATTTCACTTCGAAAAAAGAAGTAATTGCCATAGTCGCTGCATCTCTTGAGTAGTCAGTGAGCATTCTTACTTCAGCTTCATTTAACTTTGAAACATCCTGCACAGCATCGTAAGCGCTCTTATGATTGTCATTTGTAATAAAGGTAGTCCCAACGTATTCACCTGATTTTGCGTCAAAAATTAACGCGACGTAAATAGGCACAAAACTGCGAACCGATCCATTTTGGGTATTGAACCAAGCGCCATTGCATGCTTCTCCTTTAAAAAACACCTCATAGTCCCTAGCGATCAGAAGGTAATCTAAATCATATTTTTTTGATACATTATCGAGTTTCTCTAAGCCACTATTATTGAGTGTTGCACTAGAATCCCAAGACGAATAGCTTAGAAAGTTGCTCCATCGAATGCCAGAATCCACCTCTATGGGTAAATTGTTAGCTTGTTTTATTCCCTTCATGTATCCAGCTGTCACTAATTCATTTATGTCTGTTTCGATATCATAGATTTCTTTTGTATTCTGAAAAACAGTAAAACCAAGATGCGAATGACACAGACTTAATGATTCATAGAGTTTGTAATCCACTCCAATTTTTTTACCCACGATATCACGTGTGTTAGAGGTGCTTTGACAAGATGAAAGTACTATTATCATCCAAACGATTAATATTATTCTCATAATAAGCTCCGTATGTCGCTAACAACTTACATTACCGGCGCTGGCGGCTCTTGCCAGTGTCCGGTTTATGTTTTTGTTATCTCTGATTGCCAACTTATGTCAACCTTGCGATGCTGCTGAACACAATCTTTAAGATATAAGTTGATTAGACTTTGATATGGAACACCAGTCTCCTCAGACATGCCCTTGAAATATCCAATTATGTCTTCTCCTAATCTAATCGTGACTGACTTTTTCAGCTTGTTCGCATAAGGATTTTTGCGGGATTGAAGTTTACTTAGGTCATATTCGGCTTTCATAAATCACCATAAAGTTTTGATTCAGATTTTGTAGCCTTCCTTGCTGAAATTATACGAATGACTTCCCCGCCTTTCGTTCACAATGGCAAATAAGAAGTAGTTTTGAAGCGTTACTCATTCCTAATAAAAGAAAGCGGTCTTCGTCAAGTATTGAGTTTGTGTTATCAAAAAACTGCAAAGCTCTCTCATCAAAAAATGCAGACTTTGCTTCTTTGAATGAGATTCCATGTTTTACTTGATTTGAAGCAGCTTTAACTTCATTCCACTCGAATTTAATCGTGAATACATTGTATGTACAAAAAGCCTCTCCGTCAAATAGAGAGATAACTTTTCAATAACNATGGCTCCATAGCGGTGCAAATTAACAAGGAGTACCGGCATCAAGTTCATAATTGGAGGCAAAGCAGAGATAGCGGTTCGTGGGATTAAATAAATCTTCATCTTCACCTTCAGCAAATAATACCTGAATAATATCACCACCAATAGCCTCGCCATAATCCACGATTGTTGCTTCGAATTCGATATTCATTAATATCCCTTGATACACAGACATAATGACTCCCCACGAGCCACTTTCAAAGATGCTGATCTGCAATTATTCGCGGATTAGCTAAGCCAGAGCTACAATAGTTGTGTTGAACAAACTAAGAAGGAGATCAGAATGAGTAGATTTAGACTTTGGATAAACGGTTTGACAACGTTCTTCGTGGAAATCCGTCTTAATCCTTTTAGCTATCGTGCTGAGCCATATCCTCTGAAATTTTAGGACGCTCATCAATGGACTCCCACATTTCATTTTCGTGAAACAGTATTGGGTCACCATTTTGCTCAATAAATTCATCAATTGGCAAACCCTCGATTAAAGTAGGTCTTTTTATTCTTACTTGTTTTCCATTCACAAAAGCCGTCATATATTTCTTTTGCCGCTCGCGCTTGGCTTTTCGCTTTGCAACTTTCTGTGCAGTCGTCATCTTTTTCTTTAGTTTTGCCATATCACTGCTTTACTATTTTGAATAGCTAACGAGGCTGTAGAATAACTAAATCGCTATTTCAAGCAGCGTTCCTACGTTGATTATTCTTTCTATACAATGGTAATCCGTGTCTGAAATCAACGTAGCTGCGCGATTTCAGTAAAATATTTATACAACTTTTCAGGTGCTAAATCAAAAACTAGTTATTCTACAGCCTCAACACTTAATTAAACGGCGATTTGTATTGGCTAAAATCTGCAAAAATTGAACGCAGTGAAATGCAGGTTTTAGCCAATACAAATTGTCCGAAGGAACGACAGTGACTGACTTAAATTTCTTGTTATGTGCCGTCATTTACAAACTTCTCTACACATATTTTTTCGTCTTCTGATTTTCCAAAACCCCACTCCGAAGGAATTGGTACTAAATTCTCAATATCAATTACCAGACTATTATCAGGATACTGTTCTGTTGTACCGAGAGTGATATAGGCTGGTAAAGACCCATCTAAAGTCTCGTGATACCAAGAAGCGGTAATCAACAAATCTTCACTACGAAAGTCGAAGAAGTTGCTAATACAATCTGGAAATTTCAATCGTTTTCCTGCGATTTCCAAAATGCCTTGCGCAATATCCATTGAAGCAGGTGAAAATTCTTCAGGCAAACCAATTAACGATCCACCTTCTAGCTTTAAGATGGTATCAACATGCGAAAACGCAGAAAATGACACGAAGTAAATTGTCAAAAATACAACTTTAATTTGAATTTTCATAACACATAACGAGGCTGTAGAAAAAACAAAACGTAAAAATAGGACTGCGTTCTGTGTTGATTATTTTTAAAGTTCAATGCTTTTTCCTATCTGAAATTCACGTACATGCGCATTTTTTGTGCGTTAATTGTAGAACTTTCTAAACCCATTTTGTTACTTAGTTTTTTCTACATCCTCAACACTTAACATAACCGGCGCTGGCTGCTCTGGCCAGTGTCCGGTTAATGTTTTTGTTAGCCTGCAATGCCAATACAACCACCCGTTTCGAAATAATCAAATGTGCCGTCAGATCTAAAATGAAATGTTCCACCGATAGTGTCTCTTACGATAACGGTATTGTCATGTGCCCATGGCCGAGAGCTTGAACACCGCCACCAAGTAGATGAAACAGTTTGATTCTCATTTACTTTTTCAAATAATGCAGGCGCGTATAATTGCTCTAGGCTGTACGACTTTAGAAGCTCGCCTCCTGAAGAATAAAAAACAACTACATTATCTCCGTATCCCAAACTAGCCCAATTATCAAAAGTAACAACCACTCCTGAGTCCAATATTACTGCAAACACTGGTGACCACTCATTGGTTAAATCAAAACTAACATGTCTAGTGTATTTGTCGTCAGTGTACTCATATATAGAAGCAACTGGCGGTGTTTCAAGGTTTAATTTAGCAGGCTGCACTTTCAAGACGTATTTCGAGTTAGGGCTAGCGAAACCCATCTCGGTGGGTGCGCTCCAACTATCGGCCAAGGCATGGTTCGCTGCGATAATTAGAATTAATAAAACATAAGTTTTCAGAAGAGACCTCATATCCATTTAGGCTAACACCCGATTAATGGGCGGAGCGCAGCACTGTCCCAGCGTAGCGAGTTAAATCGTTTGTTATTTTGCATACTAAAACATCCATTCGATCAAAAAATAAATAGGGACAGCGGCGAAACACGCGGGAATTAATGGCAAAAGAAGTACGATTAAATTATAAAACGCAAATGAATTCACGGTTGTATCTCGGCTTCCATGAGCAGTAAAAAAATCTTCGGTTGCATCGCGATTTTTCACTTTGCTGTAACCTTTGTCAAACTCAGGCGCATTTTGAAAAACAGCATTAAACAGATATCTGAATAGCGGAAGACAAATGAGGCATCCAATTAGTAATGATGCAAATAAAATCGAATAGTTCATAAATTATACCCCTGTGACATAACGAGGCTGTAGAACAACTAATTGGCTATTCCAAAACGTGTTCCTCTGTTGATTGCTCTTTCTGTGCAATGGAAATTCCTATCTCAAATCAACTTATTCGCTCGTTTTAAGTGTGATCTCTGCACACTTTCTCAGGTGCTAAATCAAATGTTAGTTATTCTGCTGCCTCAACTTTTCAATAACGGGCGCAGGCACGCGGAGCATAATGGCGAAGCCGGTCCGCGTGTATTCGTCCCAACGAACGCAGTGATTGTTTTGATTGACTTGTTATGTGCCAATTTCAAAATCCACTTTATCAGCTAATAAAGGCGACCATGGGATGTATAGAGTATGCTCGTGCTTGTAACTTTGAACCTCAAGTTTAGCAATATCATGGCCTAAACACTTTAATATTTCTATGCGATGAATCTTCTCTAAATCTAATGCTCGATAATGCTTAGGTCGGCCAAAGAAAAGCTGATTGCCCTCTATTCTTGAGCAGCATGACATAAACCTATTTGAGAAAGGAACTGCGCCAATAGCATATTCTTTTTGATAAAAGGTAGAGTTGGATATGCTGGTACCAAAACTATCTAAAAATTTCGCGTGTTTTCCTCTGTGCCTTATTACTTTCAAATAAAAGAACACAACCATAGAGAAAATACTAAGTAGAGCTGATAACCAAATTTTTTGGCCCAATGCCAATGAAATAGCTAAAACTAAAAAGCCAACGGCGAAAAACAGAACAAATGTATTGCCTACCTTCCTATGTTTGGGGAAATTAACTTCCATCTAAAACCTCATGGCACATAACGAGGCTGTAGAATTTCTATTTTTGTCAAAACCATCATTTTTTCGACCTCCTGTATAGCTCTGTCAAGGACGAACTCTACTCAAGCAATGCATTTGCTATCCCTTATTTCGACCCGAAATTTGAGAAATCGAGTAATTCTACAGCCTCNAGCTCTGTCAAGGACGAACTCTACTCAATCAATGCATTTGCGATCCCTTATTTCGACCCGAAATTTGAAAAATCGAGTAAATCTGCAGCCTCAACACTTCGTTATGTTGCGGTATTAGTTCGAAGAATAACAATGCCTCACCTAAAGCCCTAGACTTTCAAAGAAGTTAATCATAAATATCCCAATAATAGCGATCTGAACATAATACAAGATATTGAGAATTCTCCCTTTCCGAAGAAGCGCTTTAACCTCATCTGAATCATTATCATCGGCCTTGTATTTAAAAAAGAAAATTACGTTTTTAAAGTTCTGCAATGGATTGGAGAAAGTGTTTTTACCAATTGCATGAGCATTATTTCCAAGTTGTAATTTGAGCCCTTTTACAATTCTGTCTTCGAGTGCTGAAAACAGAAATGAGCTTACAACTATCCAGATGAATACGATCCATATAATTACAGTTTCGAAATTATCCATGATTCCTCGAGAGCAACATAACACTTTGCATAAGCGGTTTGGCACCGCTCTTGTGACAAATCCGTCTTAATGCATTTGTTAGGTACGGTTTTTAATAAAGGGAACATTTCGACTCTTTCAAATTTTTAACTGCTTCAAAATTATAAACAATCTCAGCAAATTCTGATTGTCTTTCTTCAAGAGGATTGAAACATGTAGTCGATTTTATTTCGTCATTTAAATGTAGTGAAATTTCGAACGGAAAACTACTTACACATATCTTCTCCAAATCATTTGGACTATCAATATTGCCACGAGCTATATCTTTTCGCGCTGCATTTAACATTAGCTCAGTTTGACCTGGAGTTATAGACACGACAGTCTTACTCACTGCATTAGTTTTTTCATCACAACTCAGCCTTTCAAATACGCCAGTTGACGAGTTGAATGTGTCCACTCCAATTCGAAAAGCCCCATATTCAGAATCAATGGCATTGCTAGAAAACGACAATACGAACAACCCGAATATACCTAGACGTTTAATATATTCCATTAGTACCTAACGCCCCTATTAAACGGCCCAGACTTGCTGGCTAAAATCGCGAAGAATGAGCGCCAGCCAGCGAGTATGGGTCCGGTTGAATGGCTTGTTAGGCATTTTTTTGATTAGACCTTAAAGCGTAACAAACCGATGCAAATAGAATAACTCCAATTGGAAAGAAAGGGTTAATTTCATAATCAATAATTAAAACAACTGGAGAAATAACAAAGAACAAAACCATACCCCAACGCCCCCAAAAGCCTGTTGCCCACAAAGATAAAAGACAGAAGAAAAGGAATGCCACTAATGAAATGATTAAATTCAAATATTGCACATTATCTTGACCAAGCAGAACAAAGGAATGTATCCCAGCAAATAGTGCACCTACCGCACTAAGACCGCCAATGAAAACACCCTTTAGTAGTCTTAAAATATCTTCCTTGTTCACTGAATGCCTAACACCTGATTAAGCGGTAAAAATCGCTCTTTATTTTTATCCGCTTCAATCTTTTGTTATACCGCAATTACGCCACCAAAGCCTTGTATGGTTCTACATTTAGTGCTGATTGATTCTGGCGCGCTATCCATAAATCGTGAGCATTTTGCAATTTCAACCAGTGATCGGCCGAAGGCTTACCAAATACCAATTCAAGACGAACTGCCATTTCTGGCGAAATAGAAGCACGGCTATTCAAGACTTTTGACAGTGTTTTTCGGCTGACGTCTAAGTGCGCTGCAACGTCGGTAATTGTTAGTTCAAGAGGCTCTATCACAAGTTCTTTTAATATTTCACCTGGATGCGCCGGATTATAAATAGTCATTAATGATAATCCTCATAGTTGACGAGTTCGACATCCTTACCAATAAAACGATAAGTTATACGCCAGTTTCCACTTACTCTGACTGACCATATATCCTTCTTATCACCTTTCAATTTATGCATAAAAAGGCCCGGCAAATCCATATCATCAGGACTTTCAGTTTGGTCTAAATTTGACAGAATTAATCTAAGCTTTTTTTCATGCTTCTTCTGAATACCAGCAGTGCTACCTTTTTGATAGAACTTTTGAAGACCTTTATGTAGGAAACTTTTTATCATGCGCAAATGTAACCCAAGTGGTTACAAGTGTCAATTGATCGAGGTATAACACTTTACATAACCGGTTTTGGCCGTTCTTGCCAAAATCCGGTTAATGGTTTTGTTAGCTATCGGTTTACCCTACAGAACTGTTATTTAAACAATAATTCCATACTTTATAAAAGTAGAAAATGTAGCCTAAACCTAGCGTTAGAATTGTTATTATTATCCACAAAATAATATGTCCGATGCTCCCAAATAAATCGACATCGCATTTTAGTTTATGAGAAACACCATGCTGGTCAATCAACTCTGTTCTGTTGATTATAAATTTAGAGAACGAGTAAGCAAAAAAGAAAGCTCCGATCCCAAGCGTAATAATAATTATTATAAACCACAAAATCAGATGGCCTAATATGTCAAAAGTCCCTACGTTTGCCTTTATGTTCAAAATATCTCCTTATTTAATCCCTTTAGATAGCTAACACCACGTTAAGCGGCGAAAATTGCTCTTTATTTTTGTCCGCTTCAACGTTTTGTTATACACGCGTTTTTCTGCCCTTTTGCCAGTGACTTGGATACGTACTTTTAAATATTATAGCGAGATACTCGTCTCGACTAATATGTCCTTTGTTGCGCGAACGCATAAAATAAATTGCAGCAAAAAATGCACATGACATGTAAAGAGACACGACAACTAATATAGCACCGAATACCAAGAATTGTAGATTGCTCGATAAGTCATCTCCTCTGATCGGTTGGTTAATATCGATATCAAAGAACGATAAAACTCTAAAGAACATGATATATGCTAAGAAGAAGCCAACAATCGAACCATACGTACCAACTTTCGCAGCTTTTCTATAAAAGTATGGTTTAAGGTTCTTTTGACTTCGAATCGCATTTATCAAAAATTCATTCTCACTGAGTGTGTATAACACTTCGTTAAGCGGTAAAAATTGCTTTTTATTTTTATCCGCTTTAACGTTTTGTTATAAGGCATAAGCTCCCCTCCTAACTTTGGCAATGAAGAATGCACTACCAAGTAAAAGTAAACTGACTTGAACTAATGATGTTACCGCTACAAATATGAACCCCGAATATATACCTGAAACCAGAAATTCAAAATAACCAGAGATTGATGGTGAGAGCGTAAAAAATCTATCTTCGAAAAAGAGCGCATTTAAAAATCCGAACGTTCCATATACAAAAGATGAAGCTATTGTATTAAATAATACTAAGACAATAGGAACACTCAAAAACTCAAACAAACCCGGTCTCTCGCCGTCAGCCAAGTACCAGAACCCAAACCTTAAACCCAAAAAATAGCTTAATATTACATATGGCAAAAATGCCCCGAAAATCACCGTTGCTCCCAACAAATCAGTTGGCATGAGATAGATGAAAAGCAAAACAGATAGCAAAGCAACTATAAAATTGAGTTTGGCGACGTCTTTTGCTATCGACCTCATATGCTAATCTGCCTTATAACACCAAATTAAGCGGCGTTGCCCGCTTTTGGCGATGTCCGCTTTAATTTTTTTGTTAACTTCTGGCACTGACTCAATCCTTTGTTATATGATTTTTCGTAATTAAGTCATAGACATAGTTCTTAATGTCCCATAGAACTACAAACGCGAACGCTAATCCAAATAGCAAAGAAGAAACAAATCCAACTATTGCGTCTACTCCCCAGCAATAAGTTGCAAAACTGAGACATATAAAGCTTGCGAATACTTGCAGGAAAAATAACTCTATGCCACTTTTAATATTCGTTTTAGGTACGTTGGGCCCATTTGTTCCTTTGTGCTTATAGCTCACAACTAAAACATCCTTGAATTTCAACTAACACGTGAAGTTAACACTTTCTATAACCGGTGGTGGCCGCTCTTGCCAACATCCGGTTCATAGTTTTGTTAGTTGACATAGTCTAAATCATCCCTGAGAGTTTTAGATCTTGGAAGCCGCACGTCGTAAACAAGACCTAATTTCTTCATTAAAATTATAAACCACCATGATGGATCTGATTGGCCTTTTTCTAGTCCAATTTTAGCTGACTCAGGAAAAGCATGATGGTTATTGTGCCAACATTCACCATAAGTAATTAACCCCAAACCTCTGATGTTAGATGCTTGCACTGCGGCGTTCTTTACTTTCCAGGTTCCAGGCCCTGGATTATGGCAAAAATAAGTGATTGTCCAATGACCAACAACGCTCACTGCTACTCTTACAAAAACACCCCAAACTACAAATGGCCAATCACCTAAATAAAATAGCACAATCCCTAGCCCTAGTTGATGCCATCTCCATGTTCGTTCACAAAAACGAAGAAATACATCGTCTTTAATTTCAGATTCAATTTCAATTTTTGGAGCGCTATTAAACTCAAATTTAGATGTTAATTGCCACCAAATATCTTGAAAGTAACTAGCCTTATGCGAGAAGAAATCATGGCATTTCCTCTTTCTTTGCGCCCAATCTCTTAAATCATGAATTTTAATAATACCGAACGGCCCTGACATACCAACTAAAACACCTATATAGATTAATACTCGCTTAGTCATAAGGTGGCTTCGAAAAGTCCGGTGGATCATCATTCTATGCATGCCAACACTATGGCCAATAAGCAAAGAAAAGTATGTAAGAAGAATAAATACTAAAAATGCAGATAACGAAAATGTTGATGGAGCAAATATAAAAGCAACAATTATGAAGCCTAAATTCCAAATCAATTTAGGGAAATCATATTTGACCTCTCCATCAAGTGGGGAGTCTGAATCCTCTATGATTCTTTTTACAGGCTCCATCATAGCTCAATATATCCCGTCAACTAACACTTACGATAAGCGGTAGCTGGGCGCTTTTCCCAGATATCCGTCTTCATCGTTTTGTTATATTTCATTTATACCTAAGGCGCTGATAAAGCCTTCCTTGTCTTTTGGTGAAACTAATACAACCTTGCCATTTCCGTGAACGATCAGCAGTCTATCTAACGAGAGAGCCGGACTTGAAATCATATCAGTCGAGGGCTCAACTGATTTAATTGTAGAAAGCTCAATTTCCCACCTGAATGGTCCACAAGTAATATTCAACTTTTTCTCATCGACTTGATATTGAAGTGACATAATTAGCCAGATCGGAAAGACTCCACCGATGACAGATGTAAAAACCGCAACTATGATATTAACAGCAGAAAAGTCTTCAGCTAAAACATAAACACTTGCTAAAAAACAAATTAAGCTACTGACATAAAGTATGGCAACCAACCAGGTATCTTGTTTTGATTTAAAAACCTTCATTCAAACCTTCCATGAAATATAACAACTTATTATCCGAACACAACTTCCCAATAAAACTGTACTTGAGTCGTGTTTCTTTTTTGTAGTGTTACTAATATATTAGGCTGGTCCTGTAAGGTCAACAATCTAGTTTCACCGCGTTTTGAAAGACGATCATATGCGATGTTTTGCACTTAGCCGACTCTTACAGTATGGAACCTCATTGTTAAGGATAACAAGTCATGCAATCTCAGTTTCTTTCGGCTGTCTCGGAACGTATGTTTTTAAAGCGTTATGCAAAAAAAACGGTTGATACCTATTTGAAATATATAGCTCAGTATATTCGTTTTCATAACTTTCAGCATCCAAACATCTTAGGTGATGTTGAAGTTGAGTCATTTTTAACATATTTAGTAACGGTGAAAAAAGTGTCTGTAAGTACACAAACCGTTGCCTTAAATGCACTGGTTTTCTTATACAAAGACTACTTAGGCTCTCCCTTATCTCTTGACTTAAATTTTATACACAGCACAAAGCAAGCCAAGCTCCCTGTAGTGCTAACGCCGGCAGAAACAACTCGATTTTTTGAATGCGTGCCGCCCTTACATTTCTTACAAATATCATTGCTCTATGGCAGTGGGCTGCGTTTGATGGAATGTATGAGGCTTCGCATCAAAGACATCGACTATGACTTTAAGAACATACGTGTATTCAATGGTAAAGGCGGGAAACATCGTGTTGTTACAATGTCAGACAAACTTATTCAACCACTCATTACGCAGAGCAAGCTGGTCAAATCAATATTAGATAAGGATAAACTGAACGCTAAATATGCAGGTGTATATCTTCCTCACGCTTTGCGGCAGAAGTATCCAAATGCCGCTTATGATCTTAACTGGCATTATTTATTTCCTGCCAGCCGTTTGTCTGTAGACCCCGAAAGTAAAAAGCTTCGAAGACATCATTTAGACGAAAGAGGTATACAAAAAACAGTTCAAAAGGCGGCGCAAAAGGCGCATATTGAAAAGAATGTAACATGTCATACGCTTCGACACTCATTTGCTACGCATCTATTATTAAATGGCTCCGACATACGCACGGTTCAAGACCAATTAGGTCATTCCGATTTGCGAACGACACAAATTTACGTGCATGTATTGCAACGCGGCGGAAATGCCGTAGTGAGTCCATTCGACAACATTGAGCTTAAAACTAATGGCTAAATTTTCCCAATAAAAAAGGCCGCTAAACAGCGACC